>JAWKYB010000014.1 GCA_041396705.1 Alphaproteobacteria bacterium | reverse complement strand
AGCGTGCCGCCGTCGGCCTCCTCGAACTTGCCGATCCGGCGGGCGACGGCACCGGTGAAGGCGCCCTTCTCGTGGCCGAACAGCTCGGATTCCAGCAGGTTCTCGGGGATTGCGGCGCAGTTGACCGACACGAAGCGCTGGTCGGCTCGCTTCGACTTGCGATGGATGTAGCGGGCGAGCACCTCCTTGCCGGTGCCCGACTCGCCGCTGATCAGCACCGAGGCTTCCGACGGCGCGATCTGGTCGGCGAGGCGGACCACCTGCGCAAGCGCGGGGTCGCGGAACAGCAGGCGATGGCTCTCCTCGGTGATCGCCTCCAGAACGGCAGCGATCAGTTCCTCGTCGGGCGGCAGCGGCACATATTCCTTGGCGCCGGACTTGATCGCCCGCACCGCGGCACCGGCATCGTTGCCGATGCCGCAGGCGACGACCGGGATCGTCATCCGCTCGGCGGCCAGGTGACCGATCAGCTCGCCGATGTCCAGCTTGACGTCGACCATCAGCAGTTCGGCGCCGATGCCGTTGCGGATGGCATGCATGGCGGACGGAATGTCGCTGGCATGGCTGACCTTGGCGCCGCGGCCGATGGCGATCTTGCCTGCGGCCGTGATGTAGCCTTCCAGCGGTCCGACGATCAGCAAGCGCATTGGGGTCGATCCTTTCGGTAGAATACGGGTGCCGGGAGGCCGCTTACGAGCGGTCCGACTTGATGATTTCCGTCATGGTCACGCCGAGACGGTCGTCGACCACGACGACCTCGCCGCGCGCGACCAGGCGGTTGTTGACGAAGATGTCGATCGGCTCGCCGACCTTGCGGTCGAGCTCGACGATGGCGCCGGGGCCGAGGCGTAGCAAATTGGCCACCTGGATCTGCGACTTGCCGAGCACCGCCGAGACCTGGACCGGGATGTCGTAAACCGTCTCCAGCTCGCGCGCGGTGCGCACCCGGTCGGTATCGTCGTCGTCGCCCGGCTTGTGACCGCCGGACGCCGCCTCCTCGCGCGCCATCTCGGCCATGGCCGCAGCCATGTCCATCTCGCCTTCATCGTCGTCCAGGTTGTCCAGGACCAGATCGCCGTCGTCGCTCATCACCGCGCCTCCTGTGCGCCATCATCCTCGGCGACCGCTTCCGCGGCCGTGGCGGCCGGGCTCGCCGGCTGTGCATTTCCGCCCATCGCCTGGGCCACCAGCGCCTGGATCTGCTCCATCAGCGCATCGCAGTTGCGCTCGGCGCCGCCGTCGGCCCACTCCACCGCGCAGCCGTCCACCGGCAGCTTGGGGTCGGCCAGGATCACCAGCTTGCCGGGATAGGCCCGTGCCGCCGCCATCGCCTCCAGCGGTGCGCTGGCCTGCTCCTGCACGTCCGGGTGGAACTTGAACACGATGGCCGGCTCGTGCCGGGCCAGCTCCAGGCACTGCGCCACTACGGTTTCGATCTCCTGCAGCCCGTGCGTGGCGGCCAGGCGGGGGTAGAGCGTGCGGATCGCAGCCATCGCCACCGCCATGCCGTCGCGCCGTGCCTGGTCGGCGACGTAGCCGAGCTGCTCGCGCAGCGCGCCGAGCCGGCCGTCGATCTGGCCGAGCGCATCGCGCGTCGCCCCGTCGATGCGCTGCAGCGCGGCCGTTTCGCCGGCCGCCTGGCCCTCGGCGAAGGCCGCCGCGCGCGCCGCTTCCAGCTCCGAAATGCCGAATGTCGGCTCCGGCTCCGGCTCCGGCTCGGGCCGCGCCCTTTCGGACGAGTCGAACGACGTATCGAACAGGAATTTTTCCACGACGCGATCCATCGGGGAGCCCGGTCAGTAGACCAGCTCGTCCTCGCCCTTGCCTTCGTTGATGACGATCTCGCCGCTGGCGGCCAGGTCCTTCGCGATCGCGATCATCTGCGACTGCGCCTCGTCGACGTCCTTCAGGCGGACCGGGCCCATGGCGACCATGTCCTCCTTCATCAGCTTGGCGGCACGCTCCGACATGTTGCCGACGAACAGCTGGCGCAGGCTTTCCGACGCGCCCTTCAGGCACATGGCCAGCTTGTCCTTCGGCACCTTGCTCATCAGCTTCTGCACCGAGGTGGCGTCGAGCTTGCCCAGGTCCTCGAACGTGAACATCAGCGACTTGATCTTCTCGGCCGCGTCGCGGTTCCGCTCCTCCAGGGCCGACAGGAACCGGCTCTCGGTCGAGCGGTCGAGGTTGTTGAAGATGTCGGCCATCATCTCGTGGGCGTCGCGGCGGTTGGTGCGCGCGAGGTTGCTCATGAACTCGTTGCGCAGGGTCTTCTCGACGTCGTCGAGCACCTCCTTCTGCACCGATTCCATGCGCAGCATGCGCATCACCACTTCCATGGCGAAGCCTTCGGGCAGGTTGGTCAGCACGCGCGAGGCGTGGTCCGCCCGCACCTTCGACAGCACCACCGCCACGGTCTGCGGGTATTCGTTCTTCAGGTAGTTGGCCAGCACGGTCTCGTTGACGTTGGCCAGCTTCTCCCACATCGTCCGGCCGGCCGGGCCGCGGATCTCCTCCATGATCTGCTCGACGCGCTTGTCGGGCAGGATCTTCGACAGCAATCGCTCCGTGCTGTCATAGGTGCCCATCAGGGCGCCCGACGACATCAGGCCTTGGGCGAAATCCTTGAACAGCTGCTCGACCACCTCGGAGGCCACGGCGCCCAGCGACGCCATGTGCTGCGAGATCTCGCGGATCTCCTCGTCCTGCATCTCGGTGAACAGCTTCGAGACATGCTCGTCGCCGAGGGCGAGCATCAGGATCGCGACCCGATCCGGGCCGGTCAGCTTCTCATAGGTCTCGAGACTGCGGTAGTGCGCGGCTGCCACGGCGATCAGCCCCGTCCGGCGTAGAGCCAGCTACGCAGCAGCGCCACCGCCTCGCCCGGGTTCTGATCGATCAGGTCGCTGACGCGGCTGATCGACTCGCGGCGGACCTGGCCCTCGATCTGGGCGAGGTCGATGAACTCGTCCATCTCGCTGCGCTTGGCGACCGCCTGCCGGTTGCCGCCGGCACCGCCGGCCTGGCCGCCCTCGGTCTGCGTAGCCTCGCCGCCGGCGGTCAGCAGCGGCGGCTGGCCGTCAGGGCCGACGCCGCCGGCGATGGCCAGCTGCCCTCCGGCAGTCGCCGGCAAGCGCCAGCACCCCGCCGCCGGCGCCGCCCGCCACCCCGCGCAGCAGCGGGCGCACGACGAGCAGCATCGCGACCAGGCCGAGCACGCCCAGCAGCACGATTTCGATCAGCCGCATCATGTCGATGCCGAGGCCGTCAGAAAGCCGCCGGCCTCGGCATCGCCTTCAACGCCGGCTCGACCCGGCTCGCACCGTCGGCAAACTGCAGGTTCTGCACCTCGATGGTATCGCCGCGCGTCGAAGCCGACCGCCGGAGGCGACCGGCGAGCATGATCCAGTTCTTCCTGGGTGCGCGGCCGGTAGGTGATCTCGCTGACCTCGTTGCCGTCGGCATCGGTGGTCACGAGCACGGTCGTAGGAGCCGTCGAGGATGACGGCGATCGACAGCCGCTGGACCGCCCCGGGTGCGACCGTGCGCTGGGTCTCCTGCACGGAGACCAGGTTGGTGACGCGCTCCTCGGTGCTGCTGTCGCGGCTGAGGCTGGTGGTGCCGGGGTTGGCGCCGCCCTGCGGGTTGGGCAGCTCGGTCAGCACGGTCACGCCGTCGGCGCTCTGCTGGTCGGTCGACTCCTGCGAGCGCTCGATCGTCGTGGTCTCGGACGGGACGGCGCCCGCCGGGTCGTACGAAGTCTGCGACTCGGTGACGAGGTCGAAGTTCATCGTCGCCGTCACCTTGGCCTGCACGTGGCCGGCCCCGACATAGGCGCTCAGCAGTTCGACGATCTGGTGCTCGAGGTCGGTCTCGTAGGCGCCCTGCAGCTGGTCGGAGCCCGAGGTCTGGCTCGACTCGGTCAGCAGCCGACCGGTCTGGTCGATGATCGAGACCTCGTCCGGCGTCATCTGGTTGACCGCGGAGGCGACCAGGTTCTGGATCGCGACGACCTGACCGGGCGAAAGGGTCCGGCCGCCGCGGATGTCGAGGATGATCGAGGCGCTGGGCGGCTGGGTCTCGCGACTGAAGGTGGTGCGCTGCGGCAGTACCAGGTGCACCCGTGCATTCTCGACCGCGTCGAGCCAGCGGATCGTCCGTGCCAGCTCGCCCTCGATGGCGCGCCGCTGGTTGATCTCGATGATGTTGCTGGTGGTGCCGAGGGCGTCGAGGTCGTCGAAGATCTCGTAGCCGATCACGCCATAGCCGGGCAGGCCCTCGGCGGCCAGGTCCAGCCGCAGCCGGGCCACCTCGGTGGACGGCACCATGATCGTCTCGCCGCCGTTGGCCAGCTCGTACTCGATGCCGCGCGAATCCAGTTCCGCCACGATGGCGGTGCTGTCGGTGGGCTCCAGGCCGGCGAACAGCGGCGACATGTCGGCCGCGCTGAACCGGGCGAAAATATAGGCGAACAGGCCGATCAGGCCGGCCGCGACCAGCCCCAGCGCGATGATGCGCCCGGGGCCGAGGCTACGCAATGTGGTGATCAGGCCCTGCACGACCCGGCATCTCCCTGACAACAGGATGCGAGCGTGCTGCGGACCGCCAAGACGGTTGTCGGCGGGTCCGAGCCCTCGCGTCAGGCGGACGCTAGGGTGGTCGTGCTGAACAACAGGTTAAGGGCCGGCAGAATTTGCCTGGGGGTAGGAATCTTTTTCTGGGTGGACGGGTTCAGACGCCGCCGGCCACGTGCTCGCGATAGTCCTGCAGGCGGGTGGTGCGCAGGCCGCGCATGCCATGGCGCTCGATCAGGCGCTGCCACGAGAGAAATTCCTCGACCGAAAGGCGATAGCGGCTGCAGGCGTCCTCAAGGCTGATCAAGCCCGAGCGGACACCGGCCACGACCTGCGCCTTGCGCTTGATGACCCAGCGTTTGGTATGTGGGGGCGGCAGATCGTCGACACTCGTGGGGGTGCCCACCGTGTCGAGGATCACGTCTTCGAAGCCCTTGGTCGTGTCCATCGCTCTTCCTGCCGAAATCGACAACGTCCTGTTGCTAGCTCCAGAAACTACGTCGGGCCGCTTTAAAAACCCCTAAGGCAGCCGGTTTCTCTATGCATTCCGGGGGGTTAACGGTTCGAATTTTAGCGATATCCGATCCTTGCCGAACGGCAGCGCGCCGGCGCGCATCGTTGCGATGCCGCCGGCGCGCAAGGCTCGGGAGGTCAGAAGTTCAGGAGGTCAGGAAGGCATTACCGCTTCAGCCGGATCAGCTCTTCCAGCATCTCGTCGCCGGTGGTGATCGTGCGGGCGTTGGCCGAATAGGCGCGCTGGGTGATGATCATGTTGGTGAACTCCTCGGCCAGGTCGACGTTGGAGCTTTCCAGCGACGCCGCCGCAACCTTGCCGGCGCCGGCGGTGTTGGCCTGCAACAGCAGATATTCGCCGGACAGCGACGTCTCGCCGAAGGCGTTGCCGGGCGCGACTGCAGGCCGTTAGGGTTGTTGAAGGTCGCGAGCGGAATCTTGTAGACCGCCTTGCGGCTGCCGTTGTCGAAGAAGGCGGTGACGATACCGTCCTGGTCGATCGCGACGCCGGAGAACGAGCCGAAGGGCAGGCCGTTCTGCTCCAGCTGCTTGGGCGTGTAGGGGCCGTCGAGGAAGGTCATGCCGTTCGGCTCGTCGTAGTCGCCGAGCGCGATGGTGATCTCGCTCGCGCTTGCGGTGCCGAGCTCGCCGCCGGAGCCGGTGAAGGTGAAGGCCGCCGGCGACGCAGGCGTGAAGTCGAGCGTCAGCTCCAGGGCGCCGGTGCCGCCGGTCGGCGTGCCATCCGCCGCGAAGGTGATGGTCCCGACCGTCATGTAGTTGGTCGACGAGAACGCCGCGGCGGCGGGGGCGGCGCCGGTGTCGGCGTCGTAGGTACCCGACGCGACGCCATCGGAGGTACGGTTCAGGCCGGTGACGCGCAGATCCCACGCATTGGAGCCGTTGTAGTACCAGGTCAGCTCCATGTCGTGCGCGACGCCGAGCGAATCGTAGATGGTGACGTTGGTGGTTTCGGTGTCGCCGGTCGACGCGGTGGCGGGCAGGTTCGCCGAGATGTCGATCTGCGTGGTGCGCTCGGCCAGGGTCGACAGGCCGGCGACGTTGACCGTCTCCAGCGCCGAGATCGAGCTGGTGTTCGAGGGCAGGTTGCCGCTGGTGTCGAGCGGCCAGCCCTGCAGGTAGAAGCCGCCTGCGTTGACGAAGTTGCCGTCCTTGTCGATCGTGAACGAGCCCTCGCGGGTATACAGATACTCGTTGCCGACTCCCGCCGCCGCCGATTCGTTGACGACGAAGAAACCGTTGCCGTCGATCGCGATGTCGGTCGGCGAGCTGGAGCCTTGCAACAGGCCCTGGTGATCGACCAGACGCAGCGGCGAGGAGGCGACGCCGCCCGGCGTATAGCTGGATGCCGATTCGGACTGGGTGACCAGCGTGGAGAAGCGGCCGCGCGTACCCTTGTAGCCGATCGTGTTCACGTTCGAGATGTTGTCCGCGATCATGCCGAGATTCTGGCTGTTCGCGGCAAGCCCCGAGACGCCGGACACCATTGCGCCGTAGATGCTCATCTGGTTGTGCTCCTTGCTGATACCTTGTGGCCGCGCTGTCCTGCGCCGGCCGTGTTGTCGTGTCGGGGCGGCGGGTCAGGCGGCCTGCGCGGTCTCGCCGTCGTCGGCCTGCTGCTGCTGGCTGACAGCCCGCACCGAGGTGATGTCCTGCAGGTAGACCGCGAGGTCGCCGATCATGACCACGGTCTGGCCGTTGCGCGATTCGACGCCGCTGACCACGCCGACCACGCCCGGTTCGGCGCCGACCTGGTTGCCGTTGGCATCGCGCGCCTCGATGCTGATCGTATAGATGCCGTCCGGCTGCGCGCCGCCCGAGGCACCGACGCCGTTCCACGCGATCTCATGCGAGCCGGCATCGGTCGGGCCTGTGCCCGAGAACACCACGGCGCCGTTGCTGTCGCGAATGGTATAGGTGGCCGACGCTGCGTCGGAGTCCAGCGTGTAGGCGAACGTCGCCTGGCCGTCCTGCAGCACCGCCTCGTCGCCGATCGCCGTGATTTCGCGGCCGATGAAGTCCAGCGCGGTGAGCGTCTGGTTGGCCTGTTCCGCCACGACCAGGCTTTCCAGCAGGGTGTTGGTCTTGATCGCCTGCTCGACGCCGCTGAACTGGACCAGCTGGTTGGTGAACTCGTTGGTGTCCATCGGCGACAGCGGGTCCTGGTTCTGCAGCTGCTGGGTCAACAGCGTCAGGAAGCTGTCGAAGTTGGACGACAGGCTGGTCAGGGCGCTGCTCTGGCTCTGCGACTGGGTGGCAGTGCCGCTGGTGGCGCTTACGTTCATGTCGGACTCCGCCTAGACGAACAGGTCGACAACCATGTGGCTGCCGCTGTGGTGGGTTACGACGATGCCGTCGTCGGTCGGTTCGCTGTCATGTCCGCCGTCACCGCTGCCGCCGCTGCCGTCACGGCCCTCGCGGCCCTCGCCGTGCGGATTGGAACCGCCGTGCTGGCGCAGCGAGAAGTTCAGGTCGCCGCCGGTGTCGAAGCCGGCATCGGCGAGCGAGCGCTCCAGGTCGCGGACGTTGCGCTGCAGCTGCTCCAGCGTGTCGGGGCGGTCGGCGGTGACCGATAGGGTCATCCGGCCGTCGGTGCCCAGCTCCATCCGCACGTCGATGCGGCCGAGTTCGCGCGGATGCAGGCGGATCGAGACCTGGTCGGCGCCGGCCGAGGCCGCGCGGGCGATGGTGACGCCGATGCGATCGGCCAGCTGCGGCCCTGTCGGCGCCGGACGATGCTGTGCCGGGCCAGCCGCATCGGCCCGGGCCGGACCGTCCGCGCGCTCGGCCGCGTTCGCCAGTGCGGGCATGCCCTGGGTGTTGCCGGCAGCAGGTGCCGGCTCCGCGCCGGCCGGCGGTGCGGTGTGGGCGTTCGCGTTGGCGGCATTGCCGGCCATCGCCTGCACCATCGCCTTGAAGTCGGGCGTGCCCGGCGCGTCGGAGGGCTGACCCGGCTCGGCGGCGCGCGCCTGGCCCGCGATCGTGCGGCCGAGCGCCGCGCTGGCGGCCTGATTGTTCTGGCGCTGGCCGTTGCCGGCGTCGTGCGCGGTCGGGGTCAGGGGCCTGCTGGACAGGGCCTGGGCGAGCAGGGTGCTGCTCATCGACTGGCCCGGCAGGTCGGTCACCTTGATGGTTCCGCTGCCGGCAGCGGCGTCGGTCGCGGCGCCGGCCGCCAGATTCGGATCGGCCGGCGAGCCTGTGGCCGCCGCCGGGACGCTCGCCGCGGCGAGCGCTGCCGCTCGGGTGGCGCCGGACGTGCCGCCGCGGGTCGGCTCGGCGCCCTTGCTGCGTTTGGCGCCGGTTTCGACCGATGCCGTCGCGTCGGTATCGGCCGGGCCATCGCCGGCCGCCGCGTCGCCGCGCTCCCTGGCGGGGCGGCCGTGGCCATGGCCCTCTTCGCGCGCGTCGGCGGGCCGTTCGGGCAGCGGCCTGGCGTCGGCGTCGACGGCGGACACGTCCGCATCCTCGGCCTTCGGCCGGTCGCGGCGCCAGTCCTCGGTGGCCTCGGCGGCACGCTCCGGCCGATCATCCTCGGCCGGCGGCTGGTCGCGGTCGCGCCCGGCGCGGTCGCTGATGGCGGCGCGCCGGTCCCCCCCGGCGTCCTGCGCGCCCAGGGCGCGAACCAGCTCGTCGAAGCTCTGGCCCTTCGCCGCGCCGTTCGAAGCGCTCGCCGATCCGACGACCTCGAACCGGGGGCTCTCGCTACGAAATGCAATCTGCATCGATTGTTCCTTCGGCTAACCTGCGGGCCAGCTCTCGCAAGCCGCGGGCCAGGCCAGTCCCTCCTCAATGTGTTGAAATAATTGTATTTTTTCTCCGGTGCCGCGTCGCGGGTCAGGACTTGCCCGGCGTGCCTTGCCCACCCGCCGGCAACTGTTGCCGGGCCCGGCCGCGGGCAACAAAAAACGCCGCTGGGCTGCAGCGGCGTTCGGGTCGGCTCGGCGCGGCGGCTGTGCCGCTATGCGACGAAGCGGTTGATCGAGGGCGCCGGCCCGCTGCCCTGGGCCGGTGCGCCGCCGGCATAGGCCGTCTCGGCAGGGCTTCCGGCCTTCGCCTGCGCGGCGGCGTGGGCGCGGCCCTCGTTCAGGCCGGCGGCGATCTGCCGGTTGATGTCGATCAGCACCTGCAGCCGGTTCGGCGTCACCCGGGCCAGCGCGGCCACGGTCTGGCGGTCGACGAACGCAGCCAGGCTCAGCATGTTGTTCTTCAGCGGCAGCGGTAGCGGGTTTTCCGGTTCCGCGATGTCGGTCTGAAACAGGGTCCACAGGCGCCAGTTGAGGCGCAGGGCCGCGCGATACTCTTCCAGCGGAACATCCTGGCGCTGCACGGCGGCGAGGCGCCGTGCCGCTTCCAGCAGGGCGCGCGATTCGGTCTCGCTCGGGTTGGAGCCGAGCTTCTGGGCCTGCTGGTAGGGGTTGTTACGCGGAGCCGGCATGCTTCAGCACCTCTTCCTCATACCTGATCAGGTTGCGGCACTTCTTCAGCGCCCCATAGCTGTCACCGGCGATCATGTGCTGGCCGATTTCCAGCAACAGCGGCGTCGAGCTGGGCGCCGCCTCGCCAAACTGTTGCAGGAAGCGATTAAAGTTCTCTTGATGGACCTTCTCCCGCTCCGGGAAAAGGTGAATGAGCTGGATGGTGAAATAGATCCGCCGGGCCGGCGTGTTGGCCTGCTCTTCGGTGATGATGTCCTTCTCGCGCAGGATGTTCGCACGATTCTGCAGGACGAATTGGGCGCGGTCGCCGCCGTTGACGATGACCGCGCCGTTGATGATGATCCGTTCGCCGGACTTGAGCGAGATCTTGAGAGCCATTTCTCGGTTCCTCTCGTGCTTTCTGCACGGGCCGATTCGGAAGGGGACCGGCCGTCGTTATGCCTAGCCGAACAGCTGCAGGACGTTGCGCTCGTTCTGGGCCGAGAGCGAAAGGGCGTTGGTGGCAAGCTGCTGGCGGGTCTGCAACGCAAGCAGATTTGCGCTTTCCTCGTTCATGTCCGCAAGTGTCAACTTGCCGGAGCCCTGCTCGAGCGTGTTCACCAGTGTCTGGGTGAAGTCCAGCCTGGTCTTCAGCACGGTGTTGTTCGAGCCGAGGGCGGCTGCGTTCGTGCGCAGTTCGATCAGCGCGGCGTTGACCTGGGTCAGGGCGGCGTCGACGTCGCCGTCGCTGCCCCAGTTGTTGGTCGCCGAAGCGATCGAAAGGCCGCCGGCACTGGAGGTGGACTTCAGGTGCGCAATGGTCAGCTTGGACGACGCGTCCTCGTTGAAGTCGACCGTCAGCGTATCGCTGCCGCCGTCGATCAGGTTGACGCCGTTGTAGCTTGCGTCGCGGGCGAGGTCGTTCAGCTGGGTCAGCAGGTTGGAGAACTGCGTGGCCAGTCCGGAGCGCTCGGCCGAGCTGCCCGACGACTTGGCCTTGGTCGCGAGACCCTTGGCCTGCTCGACCAGGCTGGTGATCGACTCCAGGCCGTCGATGGCCGCCTGGATGGTGCTGATCGCCTGGTCGACGTTGTCCTTCAGTCGGCCCAGGTCGCCGGCGCGGTCGCTCAGCGCCCGCGACTGGAAGTAGGCGGTCGGGTCGTCCAGCGCGGAACTGACCTTCAGGCCCGTGGCCAGCCGGTTCTGGGTGGTGTTGACCAGGCTCGACGTGCGCTGCAGCGTCAGCAGGTTGTCGCGGACGATCTGGGTAAGAGCAATCTTTCCAGCCATTTCAGTCTCCGGTCTCCGCCATGCGCCGCCAAATGTTCTCGCGGCGTCTTTGGGTTCAGCTTTCTGCTCCGGTTCGCGTTGCTACCGGACAGGATGAACGCGGCAGGTGCCGCAGTTCGGTCGAACCCATTAACGGCAACCGCTGTGCCAAGGCGGGCCAGGCCGCCGGGCCAGAGGCCGGAAAGGAACAAAAAAGATAAAATTTTCAATGACTTGTAGAGACGGCCAATCGCGCGTCGGCGGCGCGCGATGGCGTGCCTGGCCGCCGGATTGGCCCATTTGGCTGGGAAATCTCTGCCGCCGGATGGCAATTCGTGCCGGGGGAATCCGGGGTCCGGCCCGGCAGCTTCGACCGCCCGCGCCGACGCCGGGCGCAAAAAAAATGGCGGGGCCGAAGCCCCGCCACCAGTGCGATCGTGTTGTGGTTCGGTCTTAGCCGAGGAGGCCGAGGACCGACCGCTCGGTCTGAGCCGACAGCGACAGCGCGTTCGTCGACAGCTGCTGCCGAGTCTGCAGAGCCAGCAGGTTGGCGCTTTCCTCGTTGAGGTCGGCGATCGTCAGCTTGCCGGCACCACCCTCAAGCGTGTTGATCAGCTTGGAGGTGAATTCCAGACGGGTCTGCAGCACCGTGTTGTTCGAGCCCAGGGTCGAAGCGTTGGTGCGCAGCTCGGTCAGAGCGGCGTTCACCGCGGTCAGCGCCGTGTCGACGTCGCCGTCCGAAGCGAAGTTGTTCGCCGCCGCGCCGATCGAAAGGCCGCCGACGCTGGCATTCGACTTCAGGTGCGAGATGGTCAGACGCGAGGTCGACCCCTCGTTGAAGTCGACGGTCAGCGTGTCGGAGCCGCCGTCGATGAGGTTGACGCCGTTGTAGCTCGAGTCCCGCGCCAAATCGTTGATCTGGGTGAGGATGTCGTCGAACTGCGCGGCGAGGCTCGAACGCTCGGTGGTGTCACCGGACGACTTCGCCTTGGTCGCCAGACCCTTGGCCTGCTCGACCAGATCGGTGATGCTCTCGATACCGTCGATCGCAGCGCCAATGGTGCTGATGCCCTGGTCGATGTTGTCCTTCAGGGTGGCCAGGTCGCTGGCGCGGTTGTTCAGCGAGGAGGCCTTGAAGAAGGCGGAGGCATCGTCCAACGCCGAGCTGACCTTCAGGCCCGTCGCCAGGCGGTTCTGGGTCTTGTTGATCAGACCGGTGGTGTTGGTCAGGGAGATCAGGTTGGCGCGGATCGGCGCCGAAAGAGCGATTTCAGACATGTCGTTTTCCCATTCTAGGAAGAGGCCACGAATGCGTTCTGCATTCGCCATTGCCTGGTTCTACATGAACGACGACATGCCAGGAGGCGGCCCGCGGCGCCGGAACTACCTGTTCCTGTGACGTTGGCCATCCTGGCAAGTAACGCCGCGCCACTCAGGCAGCAACTGCCGTGCCAGTTCGTCGGCACACGGCTAAGTCGTTGGTGGAAAACAATACACAAAAAACGAGTAAGAAAAAATTCACCATGCGCTCGGCAAATATTTCCACTTGGGCAGGAAACTTTTGCCGGAAGGCGGAAAAAACTGCCTTCGGATCGCTCTTGGTAAATCGAACACTAATACTTGACGACGCCTATGGTTTATTATTTCCTAATCGAGCGTGCTTTCGATTCGGCCGGCCGGGTTGCCCGGCGGTCGCGGCCGGATCGCCGTTGCGGCGGGCGCGCGCCAGGCATGGCCGCTTAGGCGTTGGTTAACCATCAATGCTGTCGATAGGGCCATGGTTCAGTTCATTGCAGAGATATCGAGCAACCACGCGCGCGACCCGGAGCGCTGCGCCGCGCTGATCGCGGCTGCCGCGCGGGCGGGCTGCGACGCGGTGAAGTTCCAGCTGTTCCGCATCGACCGGCTGTTCGCGCCGGAGATCCTGGCGGCCAGCGAGGAGCACCGGCGCCGGCGCGACTGGGAGCTGCCGGTCGCCATGATTCCCGGGCTGGCTGACGAGACGCGCCGGCAGGGCCTCGCCTTCGGCTGCACGCCGTTCGACCTGGACGCGGTGGACGAGCTGGCGCCGCACGTCGACTTCCTGAAGGTGGCATCCTACGAGCTGATCTGGCCGGACCTGATCCGCGCCTGCGCGCGCACCGGTCGACCGGTCATCCTGTCTTCCGGCATGGCGACGCTGGACGAGGTGGTGGCCGGCGTCGGCCACGCCCGCGCCGCCGGCTGCCGCGACCTCACGGTGCTGCACTGCATCTCCGCCTATCCGACGCCGGCGGCCGAGTGCAACCTGGCCGCGATGGGCACGATCGCGCGGACCTGCGGCGTCGCGGTCGGCTGGTCCGACCACAGCCGCAGCCCCGAGGTGGTGTTGCGCGCCGTCCATCGCTGGAATGCGGCCGCGATCGAGTTCCACCTCGACCTCGACGGCGCGGGTGCCGAATACGGCCCCGGCCATTGCTGGTTGCCCGACGAGATCGCCCCGGTGATCGCGGCCTGCCGCCAGGGCGTGGCCCTGGACGGCGACGGCATCAAGCGGCCACAGCCGAGCGAGGTCGACGACCGGGCCTGGCGCGCCGACCCCGGCGACGGCCTGCGGCCACTGCTTGCGACCCGGGCGGAATGGCTGAGGCGCAGCGCATGAACGCGCCGCACGGTGGCCCGCGTCGCGTCGTCGGCGTGATCCAGGCCCGGATGGGCTCGAGCCGCCTGCCGGGCAAGGCGCTGGCCGCGCTGGCCGGCAAGCCGGTGATCGGGCACGTGATCGCGCGGCTGCGGCGCGCGCAGCGGCTGGACCAGGTGGTGCTGGCGACGACCACGTCGCCGGCCGACGACCTGCTGGCCGCCTATGCGGCCGGGCAGGGGGTCACGGTGGTGCGCGGGTCGGAGACCAACGTGCTCGCCCGATTCATCCAGGCCGCCGAGCTGACCCGCGCCGACGTGGTGGTGCGGGTCACCGGCGATTGCCCGCTGGTCGACCCGTGGCTGGTCGACTATCTGGTCGACGCATTGCCGGAGGGTGCGGGCTATGTCCGCGTCGATCCCGACGGCGTGCTGATCGACGAAGGCATCGACCCCTGCGCCACGTGGGCGCTGCACCGGCTTGCCGCCCTTGCAGGCGACGACCCGGTGGCGCAGGAGCACGTCACCAGCTATTTCAAGGTACACCCCGAATTCGTGCCGGTGGCGCGCTGCGAGGCGCCGCCGGAACGGCGGTTCTCCGGCGCCAGGATTTCCGTCGACACCCCTGCCGACCTCCGCTTTCTCGAACTGGTCCATGCCCGGATGGGCGCGGCGCCCGGTGCGCTCGACGTCACCGAACTGGTTGCGCTGCTGCGGCGGGAACCCGCGCTGACCGCGGTCAACGCCCATGTGGCGCGCAAGCACACCAGCGTCGGCGAGCGCCGTGTCGTGATCCGCTGCGACGGCGACGGCCGCATCGGCCTCGGCCATGCCGTGCGCTGCCTGGCGATTGCCGAGGCGCTGCGCGATCGCCATGGCGGTCGCGTCCTGTTCGCAGTGGAGACCGGTGCGCCGGCGCGCGAGATGATCGCCGCGCATGGCTTTCGTCTGGCCGGCCCGCGCCGCGACGACGAGGCGGACGAAGCCGCCTGGCTCGACCGCGTGCTGCGCGAGGCCGATGCGGAGGCCCTGGTCGTCGACGTGCGCAGCGCGCTGCCGGCCGCCGCACTGAGCGGCTGGCGCGCCGCCGGCATCGCGGTCGCGACGGTGGACGACGGCAGTGCGCGTCGCCTCGCCGCCGACCTGGCCTTCTTCCCGCCGGTGCCGCAGCTCAGGGCAGAGAACAGGACCGGCTGCGCCGGCGCCCTCATCACGGGATCGAGTATCTGCCGATGCGCCGCGCCTTCGCCCGCGCGGTGCGGGCGCGCGAGGCCGGCGACAGCAGCCCGCCGCACGTGCTGGTGACCATGGGCGGGGCCGATCCCGCCGGTGCCACCGGGCTGGCGATCGAAGCATTGGCTCGCGTCGACCGGCCGCTGCGCGTGACCGTGCTGCTTGGCGCCGCGCATGCCGACCCGGACGGCGTTGCCGCGCGGCTGACCGGTCTGTTGCCCGATGCCCGCCTGTTGTGCGGTTGCGACGACATGCCGGCGCTGCTGGCCGATGCCGACCTGGCCGTCATCGCCTTCGGCATGACCGCCTACGAGGCCGCGGCGGTCGGCACCCCGACGCTGGCGCTGAGCCTGACCGAGGACCATGCGGCGA
Organism: Alphaproteobacteria bacterium; assembly: GCA_041396705.1. NCBI lineage: Bacteria > Pseudomonadati > Pseudomonadota > Alphaproteobacteria > Alphaproteobacteria bacterium. The sequence goes on along the minus strand of JAWKYB010000014.1, from coordinate 174,229 downwards.
GCGCCGGCACGCTGGCCGAGGCTGGCGTTCTGGTCTCGGCCGGGCTGATCGTCGAATGCGACGCGCCCGCGCTGGCGGATGCGATCGGCACATTGCTCGACGACCCGGAAGGCCTGCGCCGGATGGGCCGCACCGCACGCAAGCTGATCGACGGCCGCGGTGCCGACCGGATCGCCGAACGTATCGTCGCGTGCCTCGCCATGCGCGAAGCCCGCACGCGCGAGGCGGCCTGAGATGGGCGCCGTCATGCCGAAGACCGGCGCGCCGGTCCACGCGGGACCGCGGCTGGCAAGCCGTGGCGACTTCACCGTGATCGACTGCGCGAGCTGTGGTTTCGCCCACGCCATGCCGCTGCCGGATGAGGCCGCGCTGTCGACGGTCTACAGCCACGACTACTATGCCACCGAGAAGCCCCTTTACCTGGAACGCTACGAGCAGGACCGGGCGTGGTGGCTCGACGTCTATGCCGACCGGCTGGCGACGGTCGAGGCTGCGACCGGCATTCGCGGCGGAACCGCGCTCGACATCGGCTGCGGGCCCGGCCTGTTCCTGGATGCCGCCCGGGACCGCGGCTGGCGGGTCGAAGGCATCGAACCGTCGCGCCAGGCCGCTGCCCATGCCCGCGGCCTGGGCCATGCGGTCCACGACGGCTTCTTCGACCCCGCCATGGCGGCGACGCTGGCGCCGGTCGACCTGATCCACATGGCCCTGGTGCTCGAGCACCTGCCGGACCCGGCCGCGATATTGTCTACGGCGCGCGGCCTGTTGAAGCCGGGCGGCGCGGTCTGCGTGGTCGTGCCGAACGACTTCAACCCGCTGCAGGCGGCTGCGCTGCAACAAGGGGTCGAGCCCTACTGGGTCGCGCCGCCGCACCACCTCAACTACTTCACGCCACATAGCCTGGGCCGCCTGCTGCAGGCCTGCGGCTTCGCGGTGGTTGAACGCACCGCGACCTTCCGATGGAGCTGTTCCTGCTGATGGGCGACCGCTATCCCGGCGACGACACCTGGGTCGCGCCTGCCACGAGCGCCGAAAGGCCTTCGAGACCGCCATGCGCTTCGCAGGCGAGGGCGACCGCCTGGCCGGGCTCTATCGCGCGTTCGCCGCGCTGGATCTTGGCCGCGAGATCGTCATGCTGGCGCAGCCGGCCGGCGATGCGGAGCCGGCGTCGTGACCCGGCCTGTTTTCATCGTCGGCAGCGGACGCTCCGGCACCGCGGCGCTGGCCAAGCTGCTGGCCGAGGTGCCCGGTGTGGAGATGCACCACGAATATCTGTGCACCCACATCCAGCCCGTCGCCGTGCGCTATCACATGGGGCTGGCCGACACCGCCGACGTGCGCGCCGCGGTGGCGTGCTGCCATGGCGCAGCGCTGCGGCTCACCGAGGCGGCCGTGTGGGGCGACAGCTCCAACAAGCTGTCGTGGATCATGCCGGTGCTGGCCGAGATGTTCCCCGACGCCCGTTTCGCCCATGTGGTCCGCGACGGCCGCAAGGTGGCCAGCTCCTATTTCCACAAGCTCGGCGACGAGTGCTACGACGACGCGGCGGTCGACGCCCTGTCGGCCTGGGTCGACGGCGATGCCGGCGCGCCGATGCCGCCGCCGGAGAAGCGCTACTGGTGGCCGATCCCGCGGCGCGGCGATCCGTTGCATCGGGCGTTCCGGCGCTTCGACCGGTTCCGGCGGGTCGCCTGGCATTGGGCCGAGGTCAACGCCGCCATCCTGCGCCACGCCGAGAACCTGGGCGCCGACCGCGTCGCGCGCTTCCGGCTGGAGGACCTGGTCGCCGACCAGGATGCCCTGGCCGGGCTGTTCGCCTTTCTGGACGTGCCGTTCGCGCCGGCGCTGTATGCCGCCTTCCGCCGTCCGCACAACGTCAACCGGCCGGAGGACTGGCTGCTGACCGCGCGCCAGCGCCGGCAGTTCGATGCCCTGGCCGGCCCGGTGATGGCGGCTCTCGGCTATGACGGCAGCCCCGAATACCGCGTCGACTACAACCCGCCGGTGGCTGCCGAATGAGCGATTCCTGCACCCTTTGCGGCAGTGCCGCGCTGCCCGCCGTCTACACCCCGCGCGGTACGGCGCGCGGCCTCGGCGTCCACGTCTGCGCCGGCTGCGGGCTGGTGCAGAGCCTTCCGCGGCGTGCGACGGCGCCGCGCCGTCCGGCCAGCGTGTCCGGCGGCGCCGACTGGGGCAACGTGCGCTACGGCAAGGCGTTCCGCGTTGCCGACACCATGGCGGCGCTGCGGGCCACGCTCGACGGCCGCGCGCCGCGGCGGATCCTCGACGTCGGCAGCAACCGCGGTGCCTTCCTGGCTGCGGCGCGCGACGCCTGGCCGCAGGCCGGGCTGACCGCGGTCGAACCCGACGAGCGCGTCGTCGCCGACTACGCCGGTATGGATGGACTGACGTTGCACCAAAGGCCGGTGGAAGAGGTCCCGCTGCCGGCCGCCGGCTTCGACCTGATCCATTGCAGCCACACGCTGGAACACCTTGCCGACCCGTTCGCGGTGCTGGCGGCGCTGGCGCGGGCTTTGGCGCCGGGCGGCGTCGCCTATCTCGAGGTGCCGAACCTCGACACCATCGACCGGGCGGATCTGGTCGAGGAATGGTTCATCGACAAGCACCTGTATCATTTCAGCCCCGCCACCTTCGCCGCGGGCATCGCGCGCGCCGGCCTGGCCGCGCCGGCCGGTATCGCCGCCGGCCTGCACCTCGCCGCCGTCGCCCGTCCGGGACCGGCCGCGGTGGCGCCCTCAGGCGACGATCCGGCCCGCACCACCGCACGCATCGCCGCCTATGCCGCGCGGCTGACGGCGGCGCAGACCACGCTGGTCCGGGCGGCCGAACGCATCGTCGGACTGGCCGAAGGCGGCCGGGTCGCCATCTGGGGTGCCGGGCGCATCCTCGATTCGCTGGTGCGCATCGGCGGCCTCGATCCGGCCCGGCTGGCGCTGGTCGTCGACCGGCACCTGGTCGCCCATGCCGAAAGTCTGCACGGCGTGCCGTTGCACGCGCCGGCCGCGCTGGCCGACGCGGCCGTCGATGTGGTGGTGATCGCATCGCGCGAGTTCGCCGGCGAGATCGCCGGCGAGGCGTCGGCGATCGTTCCGCACGCCCAACTCATAGCCTTCGCCGACCTGCTGGAAGCCCCGCAAAAACAACGCGCTGGCGCAACCATGCGTTAACCATTCGACCGGTAATGGTTAACGGTACAACGATTGGCGGACGAGATGACTGCTGCGACGCACGTTTCTCCCTCACCGTCGGCCGTGCTGGCCGATCATGCCGCCCAGGTCCGGCGGCTGGCGCTGACGGCGATCTATCGCGCCGGCTCCGGCCACCCCGGCGGGGCGCTGTCCGCGGCCGACATCATCACCTGCCTCTATCGCGCCGAGCTGCGCATCCGCCCCGACCAGCCCGACTGGCCCGACCGCGACCGCTTCGTGCTGTCGAAAGGCCATTCCTGCCCGGCGCTCTACGGTGCGCTGGCGGATGCGGGCCTGATCGAGCGCGACCTCGTGCCGGGCTTCCGCGGCCTCGGCAGCCCGCTGCAGGGCCACCCCTTCGCCAGCGGCCTGCCCTGGATCGAGGCGAGCACCGGCTCGCTGGGCCAGGGTTTCTCGCAGGCGATCGGCATGGCCATCGGCCTGCGTCACGCCGGCCGCGATGCCCGCGTCTATGTGATGCTCGGCGACGGCGAACTGCAGGAGGGCGAGGTCTGGGAGGGCGCGATGAGCGCCGCCCACTATCGCCTTTCCAACCTGTGCGCGATCGTCGACTACAACAAGCTGCAGAGCGACAACCGACCCGAGGCGATCATGGGGCTGGAGCCGCTGGGCGACAAATGGCGCGCCTTCGGCTGGAACGTGATCGCGATCGACGGCCATTCCATCCCGGCGATCCTCGCCGCCTTCGACTATGCCCGCGCCCACGAGGAGGGACCGACGGTCATCCTCGCCGACACCGTCAAGGGTCAGGGCGTCTCGTTTATGGCCGATGCCCCGAACTGGCACGGCAGCGTCAAGATTCGCGACCAGGAGCTGGAGCTGGCCCTGGTCGAACTGGGCGCCGAGGCGCCCGAGATCGCATGGGCCCTTGCGTCATGAGCATCGCGAAGCAACTGAAGACCGCCGAGGCGGCACCGCTCGTCCCGCAGCAGATCGGTTCGGCCGGCGACAGCCTGCGCGAGGCCTTCGGCAAGGCGCTGGTCCGGCTTGCCGCCGACGACGAGCGCGTGGTGGTGCTGGACGCGGACATTGCCGGCGGCACCGGCGCGCATCATTTCCGCGGCACCTATCCCAACCGCTTCTTCCAGTTCGGCATCGCCGAGCAGAACATGATGGCGGTGGCCGGCGGAATGGCGGCGACCGGCCTGGTGCCGGTGGTGACCAGCTTCGCGGTGTTCTGCCTGCGCGCGATCGAGCAGGCCCGGCTGTCGATCGCCTACGACCGCCGCAATGTGAAGATCGTGGCCAGCCATCCCGGCCTCGACACCGGCCCGGACGGTGCCTCGGCGCAGGCGCTGGAAGACCTGGCCGCATTCCGCGCCATTCCTGGCATGACCGTGGTCTCGCCGGCCGATCCGACGGAAATGGCGCTCGCTGCCGCCGCCGTGCTGGCCCATGACGGACCGGTCTACATGCGCACGGGCCGCAGCCCCAGCCGACGCATCTTCGGCGCGGACCACGCCTTCGCCCTCGGCAAGGGCCGGGTTGTGCGCGAGGGCGCCGACGTCACCATCGTCGCCTGCGGGGTCGAGGTCGCACGTGCGCTCGATGCCGCCGAGATCCTCGCCGGCAAGGGCCGCTCCGCCCGCGTGGTCAACATGGCGACGATCAAACCGATCGACGCCGAGCTGCTGGTGCGCAGCGCGCGTCGCACCGGCTGCATCGTCACCGCCGAGGACCACAACGTGCACGGCGGCCTCGGCAGTGCGGTGGCAGAGGCGCTGGCGGCGACCGAGCCGTGCCCGATCGAGTTCGTCGGCGTGCGCGACTGTTTCGGCGAGTCCGGCGAGCCGGACGAGCTTGCCGAGAAATATGGCCTGACCGGCCCGCACATCGCGGCCGCAGCGCTGCGCGCTATGGCCCGCAAGGCCGGCTGAGCCGTGGCCGACCTCGACGGCAAGGTGGCGCTGGTCACCGGCGGTTCGCGCGGTATCGGCCGCGCGATCGCGCTGGCGCTTGCGGCCGCCGGCGCGAAGGTCGCGCTGACCTATCAGACGGACCCCGACGCCGCGGCCGAGGCGGTCGCCGCAATCGAGGGGGCTGGCGGCAGCGCCGCCGGCTTCCAGCTCGACGTGCGCGATCGCGGCCGCGCCGGTGCCGTGCTCAACGAGGTTGCCGAGACGCATGGCGGCCTGCACGTGCTGGTCAACAACGCCGGCATCAACAAGCCGACCGATTTCGATCAAGTCAGCGATGCCGACTGGGACGAGATCCTGGCCGTCAACCTGCGCGGGCCGTTCGTGCTTTCTCAGCTGGCGCTGCCGCTGCTGGAGCGGTCGGGCGGCGGCTCGATCGTGATGATCGGTTCGGTCAGCGGCCAGTATGGCGGGCCGCGCACGGCGCACTATGCCGCCTCCAAGGCCGGCCTGATCTCGCTGGGCCAGGTCATCGCGCGCTTCGGCGCGGCCCGCAACATCCGCTGCAACACGGTCGCGGCCGGGCTGATCGCGTCCGACATGGCCGCCAGCGGCATGGCCAACCCCGCGGTGGCGAAGGCGGCCGCGACGATCCCGCTGGGCCGGCTCGGCACGGCCGGCGAGGTGGCCGCTGCCGTCGTCTGGCTCGCCTCGGACGCCAGCAGCTATGTCACCGCGCAGACGGTGAACGTGAACGGGGGGCTCTACTTTTGACCCCGACCATCCTTTTCGTCGGCGGCGGAACCGAGATCGTTCCCGCGGTGAAGCGGGCGATGGACCTGGGCTGCCGCGTTCTGGTCGCCGACCGCGACCCGAACGCGCCGGGCTGCCGCGTGGCCGACGGCGTGCTGAAGGCCAGCGCCTATCATCCCGATGAGGTGCGCCGCGCCGCGCTGGCGCATGTTGCCGCCGGCAATGCCATCGACGCGGTGCTGGCGCTGGCGACCGACTGTCCCAACAGCGTGGCGGCGGTGGCCGAGGCGCTGGAACTGCCGGGGCCGAGCGTGGCCGTGGGCGAGCGGGCGGTCGACAAGCTGGCGATGAAGAACAAGTTCGCCGCCGACGGCGTCGCCCAGCCGTGGTTCATCGAGATCCGCGACCTGTTCGCGCTGCGCCGGCACGTGGCGGCGATGGGCTTTCCGGTGGTGCTGAAGCCGGCGGATTCGCGCGGCGCGCGCGGCGTACTGCGGCTGACCGGCGGCGAGGATCTGGCCTGGGCGTTCCGGTTCGCGATGGGCTTCTCGCCCAGCCGGCGCCTGGTGCTGGAGCGGTTCGTCGACGGGCCGCAGATCAGCACCGAGAGCCTGGTCGTCGACGGCGTCGCCCATACGCCCGGCTTCTCCGACCGCAACTACGAGCTGATCGAGGCCTATGCGCCGCACATCATCGAGAATGGCGGCGACCTGCCGAGCTTCCTGCCGGCCCCGATCCAGGACAAGGTCCGCACCCTGGTCGACCGGGCGGCCGCCAGCCTCGGCGTGCGCAACGGCGTGGTGAAGGGCGACATCGTGGTGCGCGAAGGCGAGCCGATGGTGATCGAGATGGCCGCGCGCCTGTCCGGCGGCTATTTCTGTTCGCACGAGATTCCGCTGAACACCGGCGTCGACTTCGTCGGCGCGGCGATCCGCCAGGCGCTCGGCGAGACCATCGACCCGGCGGAGCTCGCGCCCCGCTTCCAGCGCCACGTCTCCCAGCGCTATCTGTTCCCGCATCCCGGCCAGATCCTCGCCATCGACGGCGCGCGCGGCATCCCCGCATTGCCCGGCGTGTCGTTCTTCTCGCTGCGCTGCAAGGTCGGCGACGTGATCGGGCCGATCGATTGCCACCCCGCCCGCGGCGGCGTGGTGATCGCGACCGGGGCGGACCGCGAGACCGCGCAGGCCAACGCCCGGCGCGCCATCGACGCCGTGGAGATCACCACCACCGCCGTCGTCGCCGCGGAGTAGCCCTCCGGGCACCATGTCGGCACTCGAGACCTATCGCCGGATCGGCTCCGATCGCATCGCGAGCGGCGACATCGCCGGTGCGCTGGCGCCGCTGCGCATCGCCCGGCGGCTGGCGCCGACGGACGCGGCCGTCGGCCAGGTGCTGGGCCAGCTACTGTTCGTGCTGGGCGAGCAGGAGCGCGGCGCCGGCCGCCTGGAATCGGCGCGCAACTACTTCGCCGAGGGTGTCGGCCATGCGCCGGACGATGCCGCTCTGTGGAACGGGCTCGGCCAGTGCTGCGTGGCGGTCGGCGACGTGGCGGAGGGCGTCGAGTGCTATCGACGCGCCCGCCGGCTGCGCCCCGACGCGGCGATCATCCACAGCAATCTGGGTAATGCGCTGGTGCGGCTGAACCGGGACGAGGCGGCGGACGAGGCCTATGCGCGCGCGTCGCTGCTGCTGCCCGACGACCCGGAGATCCGCCACAACCGCGCGCTGCACATGCTGCGCCGTGGCCGGCTGGCGGAGGGCTGGGACGAATACCGGGCGCGCCTGCTGCGCCCGGGCTGCCGGCCGCCGCTCGACGGCCCGGAGTGGGACGGCGGCGATCCGGCCGGCCGCACCATCGCCGTATGGAGCGAGCAGGGGATCGGCGACGAGCTGATGTTCGGCACCTGCGTTCCCGATCTTGCCGCGCAGGCGGGCCATGTGGTCTGGGAATGCGCGCCCAAGCTGGCCGGCCTCCTGCAGCGGTCCCTGCCGCAGGTCAGCGTCGTCGCGCGCCCGGCGGCCGCGGCCGAGGCGCAAACGGCTGAGGAACGGTTCCCGTGGCGGCCGCAGGTGCCGGCGATCGACGGCTGGATCGGCGTAGCCGGCCTGGCGGCCGTCTACCGCCGGTCGATCGCGAATTTTCCGTCGGCCGCCGGCTTCGCCTGCGCCGACCCGAAACGGCGGGCCGATGCGGCCGCCTGGCTCGCGGCACTGCCGCAGCCGCGGGTCGGCCTGTGCTGGCGCGGGGGCGTGGTCACCCAGACCCGCAGCCTGGTCTACGCTGGCGTGACGGAGATGGCGCGGCTGGTGCGCGAGACCGGAATCACGCCGGTGTTGCTGCAGTATCGCGCCGACGACACCGAACGCGCCGCCTTGAGCGGCCTCGGTATCGACGTGCACGCGATGCCGGGCCTGGATCTGTTCGACGACATCGAGGGCGCGGCGGCGCTGATCGCGGAACTGGACCTCGTCGTCGCGGCCGGCACCTCGGTGGCAGAACTCGCCGGCGCACTCGGCGTGCCGGTCTGGCGCTTCGGGCCGCAATCGGATTTCACGCTGCTCGGCAGCGGCAGTCGGCCCTGGTTTCCGTCGATGCGGGTCTTCACCAAGCCGGATGCGGAGCGCGACTGGTCCGCGCTGTTCGAACGGATGGCGTCCGAATTAAGACTGCGTTCAGCGGGCCGGCCCTAGTCTGCGTTCAGGCGGTCTCGTCGACCAGGTTGGCCCTGGGCGGCAGGCCCTGCTTCCGTGCCCGCTCCAGCAGGTTCTCCGGCGGGATGCGGTCCATGACCTCGCCCGTGCGCGGGTTGATGATCTCGATGATGGTACGCCCCGACTTCTTGTCGAACACCATGTTGAGATTGCGACCGCGCCGCTCTTCGGCCGGGTCTTCGGGCACGCGGACGGGCCGCTTCGGCTTGTCGTCCACGGTGTTGTCGTTCTGGGCAGCACCCCGCGTCGCCCCATTGCCGCCGCGTTCGCGCGCGACGGCACCCCCGCCGCCGCCGCGGTCGCCCGGCTCGATCGGCCGGATCTGCTGCGGCGTGACGGCAAGGCTGAGGGCGCCCGGCTTCTGGCTCTCGGAGCCGACCGGGGAGACCTGCGACACTGCCAATGTCGATTCAGCTAACATGGTTCGCACCTATGGCACACGCATGCATCGAACCATGCAGCGAAGTCAATGTCAAAGACGAATATTTCGAATTTTATCTATCTATTTAGGATTTACCATGTTTCGGATTCGTCGGTTGTTCAACAATTTCAAAGAAATCGCTGGAAATCGTAGTTAATACTTTCTGAACCAGCTCCGACGCCGGCGTGTGGCGCGACGCGGCGTGGGTGGTCGTGTTGGGGTGCCAAGGGCGCCGGCCCTGCTGGCCGAGCATGGACCAGTCCACCCCGCGCACGACCCTGACAGTCGGCCGGCCGAGCGCGCCGGCGATCTCGCAGACCGACGTCGCCGCACTCACGACCGTGTCGAGCGCGGCCACCAGGGCCGCAACGTCGTCCAGCGCGTCCATCAGGTCGAGTCCCGGCGGCTGGTGCACCGGTGTGCCGAGAGCATCGGCATGAGACACCAGCGCCGGCCCGCCCGCCCCGTATTGCAGATTGACCACGGCGAAGGCCGGATCGGTGAGCAGCGGTGCCCAGTCTGCCAGCGGGACCACCAGCGAATCGCGATGGCCGCCGCCGATGCCGCTGCGCCAGCACAGGCCGACGCTGCGCGCCCGCCCGCCGTCGGTGATGCCGTCGAGCCAGTTGCGCCAATGCGCGACCCGCCCGGGATCGGCCGTGAGATAGCCGGCTTCGCGCGGGAAGTCCGCCGGGCTGCTGCGGAACCACAGCGGCAGCGTGCCGGCCGGGACGAAGGCGTCGATCGCGGTGTGGGTCAGCCAGTCGCGCCGGTTGGCGCGCCGGCGGTCAGCGGTCAGCTGGTACGGCCGGATCTCGCAGCCGGGCAGCGAGCGGGCGAACAGCGCGCCCAGGCGCGGATCGCACTCGACCACCAGCGTGGTGCGCGGCTGGGCCGCCTGGAGGTCCGAAAGGCAGGAGGCGAACATCAGCTCGTCGCCCAGCCCCTGCTCGGCGCAGACCAGCAGCCGGCCGCACGGATCGCCCGGCCCGGTCCACTCGCGTATCCCGTGCGGCGCGGCGAAGCCGTGACGCACCTGGCGCCGCGCCTCGAGCAGGCGCCACCCCTCGCTGAGGTCGCCCCGGTTCAGCAGCAGCTGGCCCAGATTGACGGCGGCCTCGGCGTTGTTCGGGTCGGCGGCGACGGCGCGTTGCAGCACCTCGATCGCCGCGTCGAGCCGCTCGTCGCTCCACAACGCGGTGCCGAGGTTGTTGAGGGCGGGTGCGAAGTGCGGGTCGATGGCGATCGCGCTGTGCCACGCCGCACAGGCGCCGTCGGGGTCGTCGATGTCCTGCAGCGCCAGGCCGAGGTTGTTCAATGCGGGCACCAGCGTCGGGTCGATCGCCAGCGCGGCGCGATAGGCGAAGACGGCACCCTGCGGGTCGCCGCATGCCGCCCGCGCCGTGCCCAGTGCGGCATGGGCCGCAGCGTCGCGCGGGTTCAGGGTGATGGCACGCGCAAGATGCTCGGCCGCCTTGGCGTGGTCGCCGGCGGCAGTGCGCAGCTCGGCCATGTTGCGATGGAACATCGCCGCGGCCGGGTTCAGCGCGATGGCGCGTTCGATGAAGGCGATTCCCGTGCTGGTGCGACCCATCTGGTGGGCGAGCACGCCGGTCAGGTGCAGCGCGTCGGCGTTGTCCGGTTCGGTCGCCAACAGGTCCTGGTAGGCGGTCAGCGCGGCGGCGTACTGGCCGGCGCGATGCAGCGCGATTGCGCGCGCGAGCGGCGCCGTCATGGCCGTGCCAGCGCGTTGCGCGCGGCGGCGACGGCTGGTGCCATCGCGGCCGGGCCGTACCACTCGCGGGCCAGCTGCACCGTGTCCATGCTGCGGCTGTAGGGGCTGTGCGTGCGGCCCAGCATCGACCAGTCGTTGCCGCGCAGCAGGCGCACGGTCGGACGGCCGATGGCCCCGGCCAGGCAGGCGACGGCGGTCGGGGCGGCGACGACGAGGTCCAGGCCGGCCATCAGCGCGGCGACGCCGTCGAGATCGTCGAACTGGTCGAGGCCCGGCGGCGCGCTCACGGTCGCGCCGGTCCCGGCCAAAGCGGGCGCCCAGCATGTGCCGCGCGGGTCGTCATATTGCAGGTTGACGAACTGCGCGTCGGGGAAGGTCTCGAACAGCGCGCGCCAGGCCTCGATCGGCGGCACGCGGCCCGCACGCTGGGCGTTGTCGATGCTGCTGCGCGCATTGATGCCGATCTTCGGGCCGCTGCCCAGACCGTCGAGCCACCGGCGCCAGTGCGCGGCCTTGGCGGCGTCGGCGACGAGATAGGGCCGGCCGTCCAGCCGGTCGAGGCGGTGGCGCGGCAGGTCCGACATCGCGGCGACCGCATCGATCGGCTCATGGGCCGAGATCCAGCCGTAGCTGGCGCGCACCATGCCCGCGGCGCCGTCCGCCACAGTATTCCGCGCCGGTTCGATGATGGCCGCAGGCCAGGCGCGGGCGAACAGGGGGGCGAGCTTGGCCGCGCATTCGACGATCAGCGCGCCGTCCGGCCCGATCTCGCGCAGCAGCGGCGGGATGCCGGCGGCGAAGATCAACTGGTCGCCGACGCCCTGCTCGGCGCACAGCAGCACACGCTTGCCGGCGCAGGCTTGACCGGCCCAGGCGCGTCGGCTGAGCGGCGCGGGCGGCAGCTCGCCGTTGACGCGCCACCGCGCTCCATAAGCCGCCCAGCCTTCGTCGAGTCGGCCGCTGCCCAGCAGAGCGAGCGCGCGCTCGGTCTCCACCGCGGCATCGGCGACGCCGGCAGCCACGGCGTCGCCGAACGCGGCGGCGGCGGTGGCGAAGCGGCCGTTCTCGAGAGCGGCCGCGCCGTGCTTGACCGCTAGGTCGCCGCGCCGGGGGGCGAGGGCGCGCGCGTGCGCGAATACCTGCTCGGCGCGCAGGAAGCGGCCGGCACGCAGGCTGGCGACCCCCAGCAGGTCGAGCAGGTCGGGCTGGCCGGGCAGGGTCGCGGCGGCCCGTTCCAGGCCGTCGGCGGCGCGGGCGGGCTCGTTCATGGCCAGCAGCAGTTCCGCCCGCGCCATCCGGGCCGTCGCCAACTGCGGTGCCGAGGCGATCGCCGCGTCGTAAGCGGCCAGCGCGGCCGGGTTGTCGCCGAGGGTGCGGCAGACGTCGCCGAGAGCGCAGTGGATGTCGGCCCGTGCCGGCGCTGAGCCTCGGGCCCGCTCCAGCTTGGCGCGGGCGGCCGCATGCCAGCCGCCGGCGCGGTCGATCGCGGCGAGCATGGTCAGCGCATTGGGTTCGTCGGGGTCGGCGGCCAGCGTCAGGCGATACAGCGCGGCGGCCGCGTCGGTGCGGCCTTCGCGGTGGTGCGCGACGGCACGGTCGAGCAGCGCACTGGCGTCCATCTGCAGGCGTGCCTCGCAGCGGAAGGTCAAAGGCCGAGATCGGCCTTGACGATCCTGGCCAGGCCGGCGATCTGCTCGGCGTGGTTCTCCTCGCGGTTCAGCTTGAACGCGCGCACGCAGGGGAACCAGGGATAGCGCTCGCAGCCGAGGGTCGACCAGTCCGCACCGACGGACACGCGCCATGCCGGCGTGCCGACGGCGCCCGCCAGCTGCGCGACGGCGGTCGGTGCCGACACAACCAGGTCGAGCGCCGCGATCAGGTTTGCGGTGCGGTCGAGATCGTTGGTCATGTCGAGATCGTCGAAGCGGTGCAGCCGAAGGCCGTGGGCCGCCTCGAGCGCGATCCGCTCGGTCGAGCTGTCGTCGTACTGCAGGTCGATAAAGGTCGCGCCGGGCAGCGACAGCAACGGGGTGTACGACATCAGCGAGGCATAGAGCCACTTGCGCTGCTCGTTGCGCACGCTGCTGCGCCAGCACAGGCCGATCTTGGGGCCGTCGCCCAGCCTGGCCAGGCGGCGGCGCCAGCCGGCGACGCTGCGGCCGTCGGAGCGGACCAGCGGCTCGTCGCGGCCCAGGGCCGCCGGCGCCTTGTGCAGCATCAGCGGCAAAGAGCCGGACGGGCAGAACACGCTCGGCTGCTGGTGATCGGGCAGTTCGTCGAGCCAGCTGTAGCTGTGCCGGCGGAAGCCCTCGTCGTCGCGCCAGGTGATGGCCGCCTCCACTGTCGCGGTCGGGAAGGCGCGACGGAACAGCGGCACCAGCTTGGGAGCGCATTCGATGACCACGTGCGCGGCCTTCGCGATCACGTCCGGGATGCAGGCGGCGAACATCAGCTCGTCGCCGATGCCCTGTTCGCAGGCGATCAGCAGGGACTGGCCGGTCAGGCTGCTGCCGTCCCACTGCGGGATCTGCAGCTGCTCGTGGATGCAGTCGAGGCCGGGCGCGCTGCGCATCCACCGGTTCTCGTACATCGGCAAGCCGTTGCGCAGATCGCCGAGGCCGAGATTGGTCAGGGCCAGGTTCCAGCCGGCATCGCCGTAATTGGGGTCCAGTTCCAGCGCGCGGCCGAGCGTGGTGGCCGCCTGCGGCAGGCGGTCGGTCTCCATCAGCAGCACGCCGAGGTTATAGAAGGTGCCGGCATTCTCCGGATCCAGGCTCAGCGCGCGATAATAGGCGCTTTCCGCCTCGTCGTTGCGGCCGAGGCGGTGCAATGTGTTGCCCAGGTTGATCAGGGCCGACGGCCATGCCGGCTGACGGTCCAGCGCCTCGCGGTAGTTGGCGACCGCGGTGGTGTATTCGCGCTGGCCGACCAGGGCATTGGCCAGGTTGTAGTAGATGGTGGGGTCGTTCGGCGACAGGTTCAGGGCCGCGCGATAGGCGACGCAGGCTTCCTCGTAGGCGCCGAGCCGGGCGAGGCAGACGCCGAGGTTGTAGTGGCTGGCGGCATGGGTCGGCTCGATCGCCAGCGCACGCCGGTAGGCGCCGAGCGCCTGCGGCTCGAACCCGCCGGCCTGCAGGGCGTTGCCGTGATAGAAGTGGAACAGCGCATTGTCGGGCCGCGAGCGGGCGGCGACGGAAAGATGGCGGATCGCAGCACCGGCTTCGCCGTTGCCGAGTTCGACCATGCCGAGCAGGAAGCGGGCGCTGGCGTTCGACAGATCCTCGGCCAGGATCGCCTTGCAGATATGCGCGGCTTCCGCCAGCCGTCCGGCGTTGAACAGCTCCAGGGCATGGCTGAGCGCGGTCTCGCTGCGCGCCGGCATTGTCTGGGTCGTGGGCATCGCCTCTGTGCCTCTTGCTCGTCGGTCCCGCGTCTACGGGCCGGTCAGATGAAATTGGCCAGCGACAGGCGCTGGACCCGCGACAGCGTCGTGTAGGACGCCTGCAGCTGCACCTCGGCGGCGTTCAGCTCGGCGATCACCTCGGCGGTGTCGATGTTCTCGATGTCGCCGATGATATTCTTGGTGAAATTGATGAACGATTCCTGGCGATCGCGGGTGTCTTCCAGCCGCTTGCTGTTCAGCGCCAGGTCGTTCTCGACCAGCTTGACCTCGTCCACCGCGGTGTTCAGCAGGCCCTGGGTGTCTTCCAGCACCTGCCGCTCGGCCGCGGTCACCGGATCGGAGAAGGTCAGGTTGGCCAGGGTGTCGAGCGCGCGGATGATCTTTTCGAAGCCGGCGTCGTCGGCGGTCACGCCGTAGCTGATCGACACGTTGGTATCGACGCGGATCTCCTGCACGACCGCATCGCCCTCGTACCAGCTGGTGTCGGCCGTCGTCGGCATCGGCGGTGCCGAGGGCGCGCTGTAGGTCCCGTTGTCGAGCTGCACCGGGCGGACGTCGATCCGGCCGCCGGCGAACAGATAGCGGGAATCGTCGCGGGTGTTCAGCAGATCGACGACCAGGTCGCGCATGTTCTCGGCCTGCCGCGGGATGGCGAGGTCGTTCTCGTAGAAACTCTTGCTGTCGCCGCTGCGCTGCGACAGCAGGCCGCGCATGTCGCGGGCGACCTCGCTGATCTGCTCGACGACCGTGTTCATAAGGGTGATGCGCTTGTCGAGCACGTCGATGTTGCGCATGTACTGCTCTGCGCGGGACAGCTGGGTTTCCACGGTCACCAGCCGGCGGGTGTCGCTGGCGATCGGCTGATAGCCGCGGCTGACCTTGCCGGTCGACAGCTGGTCCTGGCGGTCGTAGAGCGTCGCCTGGGTCTTCAGCGTCTGGGACAGGATCAGGGAGTGCTGGGCGTAGTTGCCGACGCGGATGGCCATGGCGGTTGTTCCCGGCTGGAGGGCTAGCGGCCGATGTTGGACAGAAGCTCGAGCATGTCGGAGGCGGCCTGCAGCACGCGTGCCGAGGCCTGATAGGCGTTCTCGAGCAGGATCATGTTCGACAGTTCCTCGTCGAGATTGACGCCGCTGGCCGAGGCGGCGCGCGTCACCAGCGTCTCCTGGTAGGACAGGCTGAAGGTCAGCTCGCGCTCGTTGTTGGCCGACAGGCTGACGGTGTAGGCCAGGATCGAGGCCGAATACTGCTCGAACGACATGTTGCTGGCGGGCAGGCCGCCGGCGGCGTCGAAGCTGTTGGTGCCGGCCAGCGTCTCGGCCAGCGCGGTCATCGCCGACCCGTCGCCGAGTGCGACCGCGACCGCGCCGACCGCCGCGCTCGCGCTGGTGGTCGCGCTGGCGACCAGGTTCGGGTCGGCGGCGATGTCGGAACGCACCGCGATCGAGCCCGCGACGGTCGCCGTCGAGGTCGGGCTCTTGGTGAAGAAGTCGTTCAGCCCGAAATAGTGCGAGGCGCCCCAGGTGGTGCCGCCGGAGTCGACGATGGCCGACGTGCCCTCGTTGATCGCGACCAGGTTGGAGCCGGCGGCGCTTACGGTCAGGTGGCCGTCGCTGTCGATCGCCATGGTGGCCGTCGCCGGGCTCAACGCAGTGTTGAAGGCGGAGACCATGGCCGTGACGTTGGCGTAGGTGCTGAGGTCGGCGCTGGTCCAGCTGCCGGCGACCGTGCCGGTGGAATCGACGATCTTGACGGTGAAGGTGCCGCTGGCGGAGGCGCCCAGCGTGTCGGTGCCGGCCACGGTGCGCGTGCCGGTCAGGCTGCTCGGCGGCGGCATGGCGGTGCCGGCGTTGTGCGCCGCGTTGACGGCGAAGAAGAACTCGGAGGCCAGTTCCTCGAGCTGGTTGTGGGTGTTGACCAGCGTGGTGTCGCGCAGCCGGATCAGCGCGCCGATCTTGCCGCCGGTGATCTCGCCGGTGATGTCGTTGGCTGCGATCTCCGAGCCGACATAGATGCCGTCGATGGTGCCGTTACCGGCGCTCGAGCCGCCGGATGCGTAGCTGATCGACGCCGTCATCGCGGTGACGCTGTCGTGGGTGACGCTGCGGGCGGGTCCGTCCAGCAGCGTGCGTCCGCCGGCGGTCAGGATCACCAACTCGCCGGAGCTGCGCGTGAAGGTGCGCACGTCCATCAGCTCGGCGATCTGGTCGACATAGCGGTCGCGCTCGTCGGACAGCTCGGCGCTGGAGCTGCCGAGCACGTTGTCCTTGGCGATCTGGCTGTTGAGCGACGAGACCTGCTGCAGCAGGTCGTTGAGCTGGTCGATGGCGTCGGCGATCTCGGTGTCGGCCTGCAGCCTGGCGTCCTGCACCGCGTCGTGGACGGTCTGGAAGTCGGCGGCGACGGCGCTCGCCTCGTTGACCAGGCCATAGCGCAGGTCGGCGCTTTCCGGCGACGCCGCCAGCGCCTCGGTCGCGTCGGCGAAGCGGCCGAGCGCATGGGCCAGCGAGTTGTCGTCGATCAGCGAACCGAAGCGGACCTCGATCTGCTGCAGATAGCGCTTGGTCGTCTCCAGGTCGCCGACCGTGGTGTTCTGGTCGCGCAGCTGGCTCTGGATCAGCGTGTCGACGCGCCGCTTGATGTCGGTGACATTCACGCCGACGCCGAGCCCGGCGACGGCGACCGAAGTCTGCTCGACATACTTGCGCGAATAGCCGGGTGTGTTGACGTTGGCGACGTTGTTCGACGTCACCTGCAGCCCGGCCTGGGCGGCGCCGAGGCCGGTCAGCGAGGTGCGCAACGCCAGGTAGATCGAGGACATGGCGGTCTCTCCGGTTCCTCGGCGGCCTAGAGCTGGCGATCCAGCGCGAGCGACAGGGCGCCGTTGCCGGCGGCGAACCCGCGCGTGCCATAGGCGTGGGACGCGGTGCGCTGCTCGCGCGCGGCATCGACGATGGCGGCGAGCACGCGCTCGTTGACCTGCCGGACCGCGCGGAGCGCCCGCTCGTTCTCGCTCGACGCATCGACCAGCCGCTTGCCCACCTTTTGCAGTGCCGCCCGCTCGCGGCCGGCCAGCGCGACGAACGCGGCGCCTTCGCCGGCGCTCAGTTCGCGCACGCATTTCTCGTAGGTTTCGGCCAGGGTCGCCTTCTCCACCTGCACCTCGGCGGCGCCCTTCAGGTTCATCTGCCGCAGGAAATCGGTCTCGCGCTGCAGGACGTCGGCCAGCCTCTCGGTGGTGTCGACCAACGTACCGACCAGCCCGGCGCGCATCGCGGGGGCCTGTGCGGGGGCGGCAGCCTGCCGCGACTGTACCATGGCGTTCATCGGGCATTCTCCTGGGCACGAAGTAATTCTGCGGTGACGGCGTCGGCGATGCCGAAGCCGCCGGATTCAGCGATCTGGTTGGCGTATTCGCGGCGCAGCAGCGACTGGAACATGCGCCCGCCGGTGCCGCCGCCGAACATCGGGTCCTCGTCGATCCCCTGGAACATGGTCTCGACGAACTCGCCGACGACGAAGGCCTCGAATTCCTGGGCGGACTTGCGGGCCGCCTCGACGTCGCCCGACGGCGCCTGCGGCCTCGGCGGTGCCGGCTGCAGGTTGACGAAGGACGTGGACCCGAGCGTGTCGATCATCGTTGCCTCCCTCAGCGGACCGTCAGGTCGGCCTGCAGCGCGCCGGCCGACTTGATCGCCTGCAGGATCGAGATCAGGTCGCGCGGGCCGACGCCCAGCGCGTTCAGCGAGTTGACCAGCTCCTGCAGCGACACGCCCTCGCCCAGCAGGGCCAGGCGGCGGTCGGCCCCGGTGTCGACGGCGATGTTCGTGCGCGGCACGACGACGGTCGTGCCCTCCTCGGCCAAGGGAGCCGGCTGGCTGACCTGCGGGTCCTCGGTGACGCGGATGGTCAGGTTGCCCTGCGCGATCGCCACGGTGCTGATGCGGACGTCCTGGCCGATGACGATGATGCCGGTCGCCTCGTCGACCACCACGCGCGCGGCCATGTCCGGCTCGATCAGCAGCTGCTCGATGTCGCCGATGAAGGAAACGATGTCGCCGCTGTAGCGGCCGGGCACGTCGGCGACGACGGTGCCGGGGTCGACCGCTGCGGCCAGGCCGTTGCCGGCGAAGGCGTTGATGGCGTCGGCGATGCGCAGCGCGGTGGTGAAATCCGGGTTGCGCAGCGCCATCCGCACCTCGAACACCTCGTTCATCGCGAACGCGACCTCGCGCTCGACGATGGCGCCGTTGGGGATGGCGCCGGAGGTGGGCACGCCCTGCACGATGGTTTCCGCCTGGCCGGCTGCGGCGAAGCCGCTGACCTGGATCGAACCCTGGCCGACGGCATAGACCTCGCCGTCGGCGCCCAGCAGCGGGGTGACCAGCAGCGCGCCGCCGCGCAGGCTGGAGGCATCGCCCAGAGAGCTGATCGACACGTCGATGCGGCTGCCCTGGCGGGCGAACGGCGGCAGGGTGGCGGTGACCATGACCGCCGCGATGTTGCGCGTGCGCAGATTCTCGCCGCGGACGTTGACGCCCAGCCGCTCCAGCATGCCGACCAGCGACTGCTCGGTGAAGGGCGAGTTCTGCAGCGTGTCGCCGGTGCCGTCCAGGCCGACCACGATGCCGTAGCCCACCAGCATGTTGTCGCGGACGCCCTCGAACGAGACGATGTCCTTGATCCGCACGGCGGCATGGGCGTGGTTGATGGCGGCGGCGAGGCCGGCGGCGATCAGCGTGGCCCAGGCGAGGAGGCGAATGGCTGCGAGCGGATGGAAGCGGCCGAGGGTGTGGAATAGTCTGCGTGTCATGACTGCCTGCGATTGAGCGCGTTCTGCGTGCCCGGATCGCCAGCGAACCGCGTGCCAGAGCGGAGCCTGGCGAAAAATTTCATCAAATCAGTAGGATAGGACTTTCGGCCGGTGGCGGCGGGCGCGGCGGTGGGCAAGCTTTGCCGGCCCGGTCCGGCAGGCTTTGCCGCATTAACCTCGGATAAACCATGGCCGGTGCAACTATTGCCGATGGAGAGCGTGTGAGCATGCGGGTCGAACGGACGGAAGCGCGGCGCGGCGTATCGGCGCCGAAGCGGGCCGCGGCGGCCGGCAGCGGTGCCGGCGGCGCCTTCGCCGCGGCGATCGGCCGTGCCGGCGCTTCGAGCGCGGCGGAGAGCGCGGCCGCCGTGTCGAACGTGGGCGCGCTCACCGGCATCGACGCGATGGTGGCGCTGCAGGCGGTGGACGGCGACCGTTCCGCCCGCCGGCGCGCCGTCGCCCGCGGCGAATCGATTCTCGACGAACTCGACGCCCTGCGCATCGCCCTGCTGACCGGTCAGCTGACGCTGGGCCAGATCCAGCGGCTGGTCTCGACCATCGCCGAGCAGCGCTCGCAGACCGACGATCCGCGGCTCAACGCCGTGCTCGACGAGATCGACCTGCGCGCGCAGGTCGAGCTGGCGAAGTACGATCGCAGGCCCTAGCGGCCGCCGCCTTCACGGGCAACCGATCGAGGCTTATCGAAAAAATGCCTCTAGATCAATGACCTGCCCCAGATCACCAACGTTTCCATGTGCTTGCGCCTGCCCCGACGCGTTGGTATATAGCGCGCCGTCGTCGTAGGCAGGGCGGTGAGGGAGTTGCGTCGGACATGGGCGATCGGATTCTACTCGACAGCCACTATCGTCCGTCCGAGGACGAGGACTTCATGAATGAGCGGCAGCTCGAGTATTTCCGGCAGAAGCTCCTGAAGTGGCGCCAAGAACTGCTGGAAGAATCGACCGAGACCATCCGTAGCCTGCAGCATGAGAGCCTCGCCGAGGCCGACCTGACCGACCGCGCCTCCAAGGAAACCGACCGCGCGCTCGAGCTGCGCACCCGCGACCGCCAGCGCAAGCTGATCGCCAAGATCGACGCCGCGCTGCGCCGGATCGACGACGGCAGCTACGGCTATTGCGAGATGACGCACGAGCCGATCGCGCTGCGGCGGCTGGAGGCCAGGCCGATCGCGACCATGAGCCTCGAGGCGCAGGAACTGCACGAGCGCCAGGAGCGGCTGCGCCGCGACGACTGAAAGGCGGCCAGCCCGCCTCAGTAGCCTTCCTTGCCGACCAACTCGTCGAACGGGATGCAGATGCGCGCCCGGTAGGCCGGCCGGTCGCACAGCCGCCGGTACCAGGCTTCCAGATGCGGCATCGGCGGGCGATCGATCGCCATCGCGAACCAGCGATAGAGCGTCATCCCGGCCGGAATGTCGCCCACGGTCAGGGCGTCGCCGGCGACGAAGGGGCGGTGCGCCAGGTGCCGGTCCAGCATCTCCATCCGCTCCGCCGTGGCCGCGCGCAGCCGCTCGATCAGCGCGTTGTCGCGTTTCGCCGGCGGCGTCCGCACCAGCCGCCAGAACAGCGCGATCCAGTCCGGATAGAGGCGGGCGGCGGTCCAGGCCATCCACTGGTCGGCGGCCGCCCGCGCCGCGGGGTCCTGCGGCCATAGCGTACCGGCGCCGTAGCGCGCGGCCAGGTAGCGCACGATCGCCTCGCTCTCCCATACCACCGTAGCGCCGTCGCGCAGCGTCGGGATCCTGCCGTGCGGGTTCATCGCCAGATAGGCCGGGTCGTCCAGCCCGCCGAAATCGCCGCCCGCATCGATTCGGCGATAGCACAGGCCGAGCTCTTCGAGGGCCCATATCGCCTTCTGCACGTTGCACGACGATGCGCGCCCCCACAGCACGATGGGTGGGTTGCGCGCGCCCGCCGCGGCTTCCGCCGCTTCTCGCATCGTCGTCATGGCGCCCATGATAGAGACCGGCGAGCCGGCCGGCCAGCCGATGCGGGCCGGCGCGATCCGCAGCGCGGCCGGTCGCCGGCAATGGGCCGCGACCATAGGAAAGTCGCATTGGGCGTGGTCTAATCCACGGGCATTGCGATGGACGACGGACGAGGGGAATTGGAATGAAACACATTGCCTGTTGGACGGCCGCCTGCGGCATCGTCTCCGCCGCCTCTGCGGCCCATGCCCTGACGCCGCAGGAGGTTGCACCCCTGCTGCAGCAGATTCCGCCGGAATTTCTCACCTTCGACAGCCAGACGATCGACGCGCAGGGAAGGCTGGTGCTGACCGGCATCCGCCTCAGCGTCCCCGAATTCGGCACGATCTCGGCCGACAGCCTGACGGTTGCCGACATCGACATCGACGGGCTGATGGGCGGCGAGCCGCTGGCAGTCGATATTGCCGTCGCCGGGCTGACGCTGTCGCGCAACAGCTACATCGCCGATTTCCCGTGGCCCTTCGCCGACGACGTCGTCACCGGCGACGTCGCGTTCGCCTACCGTGTCGACGACGGGCGGCCCGGTACGATCGCCGGGTCCGGTTCGATCGATTTCGGCGCCAACGGCAGCATCGTCGTCACCGTCGACCTCGCCGAGCCGGACTGGTATCCCGACCCGACCGGCGATCGCCGGCTGCCGGAGGTGGGCCAGCGCGTGCTGCCGCGCTCGGTGTCCCTGTCGGTCCGGGATTTCGTCTACCGCGGCAGCGTGTTGACGGCGCTGAGCGAGGGCCTGTGGCAGGCCGGCGACATGACGCTCGATCTCGACGCATCGTTCACGGTATCGCCCACCGACGGCGCGCTCAGGCTGGGGGTGGACCTGCAGTCGAATCTGGCGCAGGCGACGCTCGCCGCCGCAGGCGCTTTCGGCACCGAGCTGCGCGAGGCGTTCGGCCCGGACATGCGCAGCGGCGAAAGCTTCTTCGACTTCATCGAATGGTCGGCGGCATCGCTGAGCTATCGGGACGCCGGTCTTGCCGACGCCGTGCTGGCGATCGCGATGGGGCAGGCGCGCGTGCCGACCTTCGAGCTGCTGGCCGACGGGCTGGCCGAGATGGGCGATGCGGCACGCACGGTCGGCGGCAACGGCACCGCGGCCGACGCGATCGCGCAGATCCGGCGGATGATGCTCAATTTCGGCCGCTATGATGGCGACCGGGTGAGCGTTTCCGTGCAGCCCGTAGTGCCGGTGTCGTTCGCGACCCTGGGCGATGTCCGGGTCGATCCCGAGCACGGCCTGCATCCCGACGACATGATGGCCCTGCTGCGCGCCCGGCTGATCTACAGCCCGCAGTGACGCGCGGCCGAAACGAGAAGGCCCGGCGCATCGGTGCCGGGCCTCTCGCGTCGACTGTGGAACGGCGGCTCAGAAGGGCATGATGATGTCGAACAGCTGCTCGCCGTAGCGCGGCTGCTGGACGTCGGTGATCTGGCCGCGGCCGCCGTAGGAGATGCGCGCCTCGGCGATCTGGTCGTACTTGACCGTGTTGTCGGCGCGGATGTCCTCCGGCCGGATCACGCCGCTCATGATCAGCTCGCGCAGCTCGAAGTTGACCCGGACCTCCTGCCGGCCCTGGATCACCAGCGTGCCGTTGGGCAGCACCTGTGTCACCAGCGCGGCGACACGCAGCGAGATCTGCTCGCCGCGGTCCACCGTGCCGCTGCCGCTGGTGCCCGATGTCGACCCGAAGCGCGCCAGGTCGCTGGCGTCGACCGTCTCCGGGAACACGTCGTTGAGGTCGGCCTCGTAGCCGAACAGGGCGTCGAGCGTCGCGTCCTCGGCGCTGGTGCGGCTGCGCGAGCTCGAGTTGTTGATCGCCGCACTGTCGTCGATCTCGATCAGCACGGTCAGGATATCGCCGACGCGTCCGGCGCGCTGGTCGCGGAAGAAGGCGCGCGAACCGGGCCGCCACAGCGACGCCGCCTGCCGCTCGACCGGCTCCGGCGCCGGCATCGGCAGCGCCACCGGCTGGTAGCCCGGCTCCAGGGTCGGGCTGGTGATCGGCGTCATCTCGGGCGCCTGGCCGATCTCGGAGATGCGGGTGGCGGCGCCGCAACCGGCCAGCATCAGCACCAGGCCGGCGGCGCCGGCCATGCGCAGAAGGGTGCGTGCGGGGAGGTTATCGAACATGGATTTCTTTCCTTCGGGTGAGCTTTTGCGCACGGTCTGCACGCGGGGTTAGCCGTTGCTGGCCTGGATGACGGTGGCGGCGGACGGCGCCTGGACGCGCACGACGCCGGGTGCCTCGACCGTCGCATCGACGGTGCGGGACGACTGGGTGTTGACGACACGGATGGCCTCGCCGACCACGCCGTCCTCGAGCGCGCGGGCCTGTGCGGTCAGCGTCAGCGAGCCGGTTTCCAGCACCATGGTCACGATCTCGCCGCGGCGCACCGCGACCGGCGGCGTGACGTCGGCCTCGGTGATCGGCTGGTTGGGCGACAGCGCCCGGCGGGCGGTCTGCCCGACCAGACGCTCGGCATCGAGCAGCACGTTGGACGGCATCCGGTCGGCGTCGACCTCCATCCACTGCACGTCGGCGGCGCCGATGACGTCGTTGCGGGCGAGCGGTCGCACCAGCACCGGCGCCAGCACCACCGAGCGCAGCCGGCCGCTGGCCCGCAGGCTGGTCGCGTATGCGGTGCCAGGCGCGATATCGACGATCGCGCTGAAACGCTGGCTGCGCGGATCGTAGGCGACGTCGCGCGCATTCAGCTCCAGGGTGACGTCGACAGGCAGGTAGCGGGTGGCGATGCCGGAATCGAACGCGATCTGCGTGTGATCCGGGTTGAACTGCGGTCCGACCCGCGTGGCGAGCGCGGACAGCAGCACCGGCTCCAGCACGTCGAGGCCGACCGCCTGGGCGGCGCGTCGCACGATGATCCGGTCCAGGCCGTTGCCCGGCGCCCAGTCCAGGTCGAAGCCAAGCGCAACCCGATGCAGGAAGTTGGGCCCGATCTCGACCGCACGGCCCGGCTCGGGCGCATAGAACACGGCCTCGCCGGCGGCATCGCCGGCATCGATGAACAGGTCGCCGACCGTGACGATCGCGCCGGTCACCTCGACCTGGCTGCGCGGCTCGGCGGCAAGGGCCTCTGCGCCGGCGGCGGCCAGGGCGAGGGCGGCGAAGGCGAGAATGGCGCGCATGGTCATCACCGCAGCCTGTTCACGGTCGACAGCATCTCGTCCGACGCCTGGATCACCTTGGAATTCATCTCGTAGGCGCGCTGGGCGTTGATCAGGTTGGTGATCTCCTGGACCACGTTGACGTTGGAGGTCTCGAGGAAGCCCTGCACGATGGTGCCGAACCCGGCCGAGCCCGGCGACGAGGTGGTGGCGGCGCCGGATGCCGGCGTCTCGCGGAAGAAGTTGCTGCCTATCGATTCGAGCCCGGCCTCGTTGGCGAAGCGCGCCAGCTGGATCTGGCCCACATTCTGTGGGTCGACCTGGCCGTCCAGGTTGACCAGCACCTCGCCGCTGGTGTTGATCGCGATCGCGGTGGCGTCCGCCGGGATCACGATCGACGGCGACAGGCGATAGCCGTCGGCGGTGACGATCTCGCCGTCGGCGCTGAGCTGGAACGAGCCGGCGCGACTGTAGGCGGTGTCGCCGCTGGGCAGCTCGATCTGGAAATAGCCGTCGCCGGAGATCGCCAGGTCGAGCGGATTGTCGGTCACCGCCATGTTGCCCTGCTCGGAGATCCGGTAGACCGCCGCGGTGCGCACGCCGAGGCCGACCTGGACGCCGGCCGGCACGATCGTGCCGATGTCCGACGAGGTCGAGCCGACCGGCCGGTTGTTCTGGTACAACAGGTCCTGGAACTCCGCCCGGCGCTTCTTGAAGCCGGTGGTGTTCATGTTGGCGATGTTGTTCGAGATCACCTCGACGTTGAGCTGCTGGGCCAGCATGCCCGTCGCCGCGATGCTGAGGGAACGCATGATCGGGCTCTCCTTTAGGCGGACTTCGCCAGGGTGGTGATCGCCTTCTGCTGGCGCTGATGCTCGTTGTCGAGCGCCTGGGCGAGCATCTGGTAGGCGCGCGAGACCTCGATCATCGTGGACATCTCGAGGATCGGCGACACGTTGGATTCCTCGACCGTGCCCTGCGCCACCTGCGGGCTGGTCACCGGAACCGGCTGCGCGGTGGTGGCGGTGTAGAGGCCGTTGCCGGCGCGATCCATCGTCATCGGGTCTTCGAAGCGCACCACCTGCAGGCGCGCGACCACGCCGTCCGGCGTGCTGATCGTGCCGTCGCCGGCGATCGAGATGGCGCTGGCGTCGGCGATCTGGATCGGGCCGCCGCCGCTGCCGAGCACCGGCATGCCGTTGCTGGTGACCAGCGTGCCGTTGGGATCCAGCCCGAAGCGGCCGTTGCGGGTATAGGCGACGCCGTCGGCGGTCTGCACCGCGAACAGGCCTTCGCCATTGATGCCGACGTCGAGCGGGTTGCCGGTCGGGGTCAGCGTGCCGGCCGAGAAATCCACATAGGACGCATAGGGCTGCACGAACGACATCGGCCCCATGTCGTCGACCGACTGGTCGGGCACGTTCTCGACCATCTCGGTGAACACCAGGCGCTCGGCCTTGTAGCCGACGGTGTTCATGTTGGCGATGTTGTTGGCCAGGATGTCCATCTGATGGCGCAGCGCCATCTGTCCGGACAGGGCAACGAATGACGGATTCTCCATCGCGGCTTCTGCTCCTAGGGATCGGTTCGGCGCGGCCTGCCGGGCCCACGCTTCGTGCTGGCCACAGACGGTGCAGTGGGCGTGCCAGAGCAGTGAATTGCGCAATTTCAATAACTTAGACGAAAAATCGCGCGGTCGGCGGGCGGCGCGGACGGCCCACTGGGCAATGGTTGCCGGGTGATTTCTTCCGGCCCGGTCCGCGGCCGGCGCTTCAACAGGATGTTAACCCTAGCGGTCGTAGCGTCCGGCCAGGCGGCCAAGGGCCGCGCACGCAATTCCAGGAAAGTTGGCGATGGCTGAACAGACCGTGGACCAGGCCGAAGGCGCAGACGCGCCGGCCAAGAAGAAGAAGCTCAGCGGCAAGAAGATCGTGATGTTCGCAGGCCCGGTGGTGCTGCTTGTCGGCCTCTACATGTCGGGCATGCTCGATTCCGTTCTCGGCGGCGGCGAGGAGGAAGCCGGTCACGGCGAGGGCGAGGCGGCGGTCGAGGAGCACGGGCCCGAGATCTCGGGCGAGCACGGCGCCGAGATGTTCTATCTCGAGATGCCGGAGATGACGGTCAACCTGCGTTCGAACAACCAGCGCCCGACCTATCTCATGCTCGAGATCACGCTGGAGCTGTCGTCGGAAGAGGCGATCGCCGAGGTCGAGCACGTGCTGCCGCGGGTCATCGACCAGTTCCAGACCCATCTGCGCGAGCTGCACGCGGCCGACCTGGAAGGCTCTGCCGCGGTGTTCCGGCTGCGCGAGGAACTGCTGTTCCGCGTCAACGAGGCGATCGCGCCGGCGCGCGTCCACGACATCCTGTTTGAATCGATGCTGGTACAAGGCTG
Organism: Alphaproteobacteria bacterium; assembly: GCA_041396705.1. Taxonomy (NCBI): domain Bacteria; kingdom Pseudomonadati; phylum Pseudomonadota; class Alphaproteobacteria; species Alphaproteobacteria bacterium. Next base: position 147,773 of record JAWKYB010000014.1, on the reverse strand, counting down.
ATCGATGGCGCCCGAAGACGAGATGACCGATGATGCCGATGCCCTCGCCGCCGAATGGGAGGCGATGGCAGGCGGTGACGACGAAGAAGACGCATTCGACGCTGCCGGAGACCCCGGCGACGAGGAATTGGCCGCCGGCGGGTCCGAACGCGTCCTCGATCAGGACGAGATCGACAGCCTGCTCGGCTTCGGCGACGAGGCCGGCAGCTCGGAGAGCTCCGGCGTCCGCGCGATCATCAACTCGGCGCTGGTCTCGTACGAGCGCTTGCCGATGCTGGAGGTGGTGTTCGACCGGCTGGTCCGGATGATGACCACCACCATGCGCAATTTCACGTCGGACAACGTCGAGGTTTCGCTGGACAACATCACCTCGATCCGGTTCGGCGACTATCTGAATTCGATCCCGCTTCCGGCGATGCTGACGGTGTTCAAGGCCGACGAGTGGGACAACTACGGCCTGCTGGTCGTCGATTCCTCGCTGATCTATTCGATCGTCGACGTGCTGCTCGGCGGCCGTCGCGGCACCGCGGCGATGGCGATCGAGGGCCGGCCCTACACCACGATCGAGCGGCGGCTGGTCGAGCGGATGGTCAATGTCGTCCTGCGCGACATGGAGGCGGCGTTCGAGCCGCTGAGCCCGGTCAAGTTCCTGTTTGACCGGCTGGAGACCAACCCGCGCTTTGCCACCATCGCGCGGCCCGCCAATGCAGCGGTGCTCGCCCGCCTGCGCGTCGACATGGAGGACCGCGGCGGCCGCATGGAGATGCTGCTGCCCTATGCCACGCTGGAGCCGGTGCGCGAGCTGCTGCTGCAGATGTTCATGGGCGAGAAGTTCGGCCGTGACTCGATCTGGGAGACGCACCTGGCCACCGAGCTGTGGCACACCGACGTCAACGTGATGGCCGTGCTCGACGAGCAGATCCTGAACCTGTCCGACGTGCTGAAGTGGCAGGTCGGCAGCCAGCTGACGCTGAACGCGTCGCCGTCCAGCGACGTCGAGCTGCGCTTCGGCGAGATCTCCATGTTCAACGGCAAGATGGGCCGTAAGGGCCGCAACATCGCGGTCAAGATCGACGAACGCATCCAGAAGGCGAGCTGAGCGATGACACTGGACCTGATCGTCAATGGCGTCGTGGCCATGCTGCTGGTCGTCACCATCGGCGTGGCGACGCTGCTCTATGTCCGGCTCGGACGGATCCGCAAGACCCGGTCCGAGATGGAGGCGCTGATCGCTCAGCTCGGTGCGGCGGGCGCCGCGGCCGAGAACAGCCTGCGCGGCTTTCGCGAGCTGGCCGACGGCGCGGGCCGCGACCTGGAGCAGCAGGTGCGCAGCGGCGTTTCCCTGCGCGAGGAACTGGCTTTCCTCATCGACCGCGCCTCGGCGATCGCGGATCGGTTGGCGAACGCGCCGGTCGCGAGCGCCGCACCCGCGCAATCTGCGCAGCCGGTGCCGAGTCCGGCAGGCCAGGCCCAGCGGGCCGCCAAGCTGGTACAGGCGATTCGCCCACGCGGACGTCCGGCAGAAGGCGCGGCACGCCCGGCCCGGGTCGGCGTCGCGCCGGACGCGGCGATCGCGCACCGCGCCGACGAGGCCGAGCAGGCCCTGATGCGTGCCCTGGAATCGGCGCGCTAGACCACGGAACACCCGGCCGCAACTGACGGCCGACCCAGCCAGGACGGTAAAATGCGCGTGCGTTTGCGGCTTCTGCCGATCGTCATCTTCTCTGCCACCTGCCTGCTGTCGATCAAGGTGATCGACATCAGCGATGGCCTGTTCAGGCACGTGCCGACGCTTGGCGTCGGCGCCACCATGGCCGCCGGCAATCCCGACGAGGACATGGCCGCAGCCGACGAGGCCCGCGCGGACGCGGGCGTGGGCGCGATGCCGCCTATGGCCGACGAGGCCGGAGCGATGCCGGCGGAGGAAGGCCCGATCCCGGGCGAGGGCGAAGCCGAGGTGACGGCCGAGTCGGGCGATGCCGACCCGGCCATGACCGATCCGTCGCTGGCGGAGACCGGGCTGGCGGAGACCGGGCTGGCGGAGCCGGTGGAGCTGGCGCCCGGACCCGGCCCCGAGTCGGTGCTGGCGCTCGGCGACGAGCAGCCCTACCAGACCCCGCCGCTGCCGATCGGCGACCGCGAATACGTCACCGGCGAATCGGAAACGCCGATCTACACCGCGGAGGAGATCGCCGTGCTGCAAGCGCTGGCGGTTCGCCGCGACCAGCTTGCCGAGCGCGAGGCCGCGGTGGAGGCACGCGAGCGCCAGCTTGCGGCGGCGGAGGCGCGAATCGACCAGAAGATCGTCGAGCTCACCGACCTGCAGGCGCGAATCGAGGCGCTGCTCAACGACTACGACGCCCAGGAAGACGAGCAGCTGATGAGCCTGGTGCGAATCTACGAGACCATGAAGCCGAAGGACGCGGCGCCGATCTTCAACGAGCTGGAGATGGACATCCTGCTCGAGATCATCGCCCGGATGAGCAACATCCGCAGCGCGCCGATCCTCGCCCGCATGGACCCCGCCCGCGCCCAGGAGGTCACCGAGGAACTCGCCCGGCGCATGCAGGAACGCCCGGATTTCATGGCCGAAGCGCCGGCCGCCAATTAATACGCTAACGCACTGGAGTTTGATTTAAGCGCAATTTAACCGGGGTAGGTCACCATAGCGTCATCTTTTGGGTGCGCGACCGCGTAATGGAGTGCGAAGACATGAGTGTCGATATCAACATGCCGATCCTGATCGTCGACGACTACAAGACGATGCTCCGGATCATCCGCAACCTGCTGAAGCAGCTCGGCTTCAACAACGTTGACGAGGCGATCGACGGCAGTTCGGCGCTGACCAAGCTGCGCCAGCGCGACTACGGTCTGGTCATCTCCGACTGGAACATGGAGCCGATGACCGGCCTGCAGCTGCTGAAGGAGGTCCGCAAGGACGCCAAGCTGAAGGAGACGCCGTTCATCATGATCACGGCCGAGAGCAAGACCGAGAACGTGATCGCGGCGAAGGAAGCCGGTGTCAGCAACTACATCGTGAAGCCGTTCAATGCGGCGACGCTGAAGACGAAGCTGACCAGCGTCCTCGGCACGTTCTGAGCGGTGCGTCCGGCGCCCCGATGCGCCGGTCGCCACCCCGACCGTGCAAGCTGTGGGAATCAAGGTCGAATGACGGCGATGGCAGAAAAGATCAGCGGCGCCAGCCCGTTGGAGGAAGGCGCACGCGCGAGGGCGCTGCGGCTGAAAAAGTCGCTCGACATGCTGAACGACCTGCGCGAGCTCGTGCAGTACATCCACAAGGCCAAGGGCGAGATCGCGGCGCTGCGGCCCGACGAGATCAAGAACCAGCACCTGTCCGTGGCCTCCGACGAGCTGGACGCGATCGTCCAGGCGACGGAAGAGGCGACGAACGAGATCATGGAGGCGGCCGAGACGATCGAGACCTTCAGCGGCCAGCTCGACGAGGCGGGCCAGGAGGCGGTCGGCGACGCGGTCACGCGCATCTTCCAGGCCTGCAGCTTCCAGGACATCACCGGCCAGCGCATCTCCAAGGTGGTCGGCGCACTCAAGCACATCGAGGCCAAGGTCGAGCACATGGTCGGCCTGCTCGGCGGCAGTGCGCTCGCGGCCAGCCTGGTTCAGGCCGGACCTGCGGAGCCAGCCGAGCCCGAGGACCCCGAGGCGAAGCTGCTGAACGGTCCGCAGCTGCCCGGCAAGGCAACGCGTCAGGACGAAATCGACGCGATGTTCGGTTAACGTCCTGGGCCAATTGCGGCCCGGGACTCATTCCCTGCTAACGATTCATCAATCAGATCGCGGCAAGACGGGGTATGATCGCCATGAAGAACTCATGGCGCCGCGGCCGCTGATGCGTCGCGCCCCGGTGCCTTCTGGCGGACCAGACCGCGCGAGGCTGAGATGAATCGACGGACGGCGCCATCTTCCGGAACATCCCGCGCCAGGGTCGCGCGCAAAGCGGGCGCCCCGGCCGGACTGCTGCTGGCTCTGGCCGCCGCGTCCGCCCTTCCCGCATCGGCGGACGAGGCGGTGCAGACCAGCGCCACCGTGACCGAAGACGGTGCGCGACTGGTCTTCGACTGGCCGTCGCCGGTGGATTTCGTCACCACGGTCAGTGCCACCCGGCTGACCATCAGCTTCGATCGGCCGCTGGCGGCGACCTTCGACCAGGTGCTCGGCACCCTGGCGGGCCAGGTGACCGACATGCGGATCGCCAACAACGGCCAGAGCGTCGTGATGACGCTGGCGGTGCCGCAGCACGTCTCGGCCTATGCCGAGGACGACAAGGTGGTGGTCGAGATGCTGCCGGTCGCGGGGGCCCGGCCCGCCGCGGTCCCGCCTGCCGCCGTCGCGACGGCCGAACCGGCCGTGCCGCCAGCGGCGCCCCCCGCAGCCGCGCAAGCGCCGTCTTCCGCTTCCCCTCCCGCACCCGAGCTCGAGCCGGCCGCCGGCCAGCCGCCCCAGACCGCGGTCGCCGTCGCCGAGGCCTCTGAGCCGGCGCCGCTGCCGCCGGCCCCGGTCATGGTCGACGGCGTGCTTTCGGTCCGCTACGGCCTGCACGACACCTATGATCGGATCGTCTTCGACTGGCCGGAGCGCGTGCCCTATGAGGTGGCGAACGACGGCGGCCTGATCACGATCCGCTTCGGTGCCGCCGCGCGCATCGACGTTGAGCGTCTGCGGGCCCGCCTGCCATCGCGGCTGCAACTGATCGACGTGGAACAGGGCGAGAGCGGGTTGCAGGTCACCATCGCCGCGCCGGCCGGCGTGAACGTCCGCGACTTCTACAACTACAGCAAGACCGTCGTGGACATCTACCGCGACCCGAACAGCAACACGCCGGTCGCCATGGCCGGCCCCGCGGCAGGCGAACCGGCGGACGCCACGCCGGAGCCGGTGACGGTCGCCGTCGCCGAGCCGCCGGCGGTGCCGGCCCTGCCGCCGCAGCTCCGCGCCGACCGGGACCCGGCGGCCGAGGCCGTCCACGAGGCTGAGGCCGCTGCCGTGCCCGCAGCGACCGCCGACGAAGGTGACGTGCCGCAGGACCACGCCGCCGCCGAACCGGCCCTGCCGGAGGAGCAGCCCGACCACGATGCAGTGGCCGCGGCGCATCCGGCGGCCGAGGAACCGGCGGGCGCCGATCACCACGAAGCTGGCGAGCCGGAGCATCCGGACACGGCGACCGGCGACGGGCATGCGACGGAACCGGACGCGGCGCACACCCAGGTCGCCAGCGCCGACCAGGCACACGAGGCGCCGGGTCCGGCAAACGAGACCACGCGCAGCGCGGTGCCGACGCACGACGGCGCCGACGCTCACGACGGCGGCGACGCTCACGATGGCGGCGACGCCGAGACGGCGGCCGCCGCGGCCGCGGTGCATGAAGGCCCGGCATTGCCCGACGAGGAGGTCGCCGATGCCGCGGCCGAGGCATCGCACGATGCGGCGGGTGTGCATGAGGAGACCGTCGCAGGCATGGCGGTCGAGGCGGAGAGCGGGCCGGCGACGGTGGAGATCGTCGTCATCGGCGGCGACAGCGACGCGCTGATGCGCATGCGCTGGTCGCAGCCGGTGCGGGCCGCCGTGGCGAAGCGCGGCGACCGCATCTGGGTCGCGTTCGACCGGCCGGCCGCCGACTTCGACTTCGGCGTGATCGAGACGGAGGCGGGTCCGGTCTATCGCGACCCGATCCTGCTGCCGACCGAGGACGCGCTGGTATTCAGCCTGCAGGTCGACGAGGCGGTCGAGCCGCGGGTTTCGGCCGCGGGCGATACCTGGTTCGTGCAGTTGCGGCCGCGCCGGTCCGAGACCGCGAGCGACGTTGCGCCGCAGCGGTTCGAGGATCCGGTGCTCGGCGCGGCGATCGCCTATCCGGCCAGCGACCCCGGGGCACCGCTGAGCATTGCCGATCCCGACATCGGCGACAGCTTCGTGCTGGTGCCGACGGCCCTGGCCGGCGAGGGGCTGCAACAGGGGTCGAACTACATCCAGTTCAGCGCGTTGCCGTCGGCGCAGGGCCTGGTGTTCGACCGGCTCAGCGACGATGTGGTGGTGCGCACCCACGACGGCAGGGTCGAGGTGGTGGCTTCCGGCGGCCTGACGCTGTCGGACGACCAGGCCTGGCTCGATGCGCGCCAGGCGCCGTCGCCAAGCGACCATGCCGCCGCCGACGACCATGGCGCGCCGGACGAACACGCCGCAGCCGGGCACGATACGCCGGCGGCTGCCGACGCTCACCTGGCGGCCGACGAAGAGGCCGGCCACGATGCCGTGCCGGAGGCCCACGCCGACGCGGCGGGTGCGGACCACCACGGCGCGCCGCAGACGGAGGCCGAGGCCCATGCGGATGTCCAGGCCGAGGCCCATGGGGATGCCGAAGCCGACGCCCACGGCAATGCCGCGCCCGACGGGCACGGTACCGTGACGGCGGACGCCCACGACACCGACGGCGGCGCGCACGACGACGGCCACGGCGCGCCGGTGTCGGTCCCGCGCGGCGGTGCGATCGGCGATTTCCGCCTGTTCGAGCCGGATGCGTGGCGGATGGAGCACGATGGCCGCTTTGCCGAGGTCAGCCGCACACTGCAGACCGCGGCGGCGAACGCGCACAACGACGCCGACCGCGCCGATGCCCGCGCCCGCTTCGCCCGTTTCCTGTTCGGCCACGGCCAGTTTCGCGACGCCGCCGGCGTGCTGCGGCTGATCGCGACCGACACGCCGCAGATCTTCGAGGACGACCCGTCGCTGCTGGCGCTGCGCGGCGCGACGGCGCTGATGAACGACGACGCGGAGGACGCGATCGGCGACCTGTCCGACCCGCGGCTGGTGCCGTCGGCCGAGGCGCAATACTGGCTGGCGGCAGCGCTGGCGGCGGCAGGCCGCCACGAGCAGGCCGAGGCGCTGTACGACAGCACGGCAACGGCGCCGGACTGGTACGACAACGACCTCGCCGTTCCGTTGGCACTGGCTTCGGTCGATACGGCGCTGGCGAACGGCAACCTGGACCGGGCGATGGCCGCTCTCGACGAACTGCCGTTCTTCGGGCTGGAGCCGACGGCTGCGGCGGAGATCGCGCTGCGCCGGGCGCAGGCGCTGTGGCGGTCGGGCGATCACGAGGCGGCGGAACACGAATGGGACGACGTCGTGGAGACCGAGCTGGACGGACCGGCCGCGCGGGCCGAATTCGACCGCACGGTCGCCAACTACGACGCCGGCCTGATCTCCGCCGCCGATGCCGCTGCGAAGCTGGACGCCATCCGCTATGACCTGCGCGGTGGCGCGTTCGAGCTCGGGCTGCTGCGCCAGCTGGCCGAGTATCATTTCGACGCGGGCGATTATCGCAGCGGCCTGCGCACGTTGCAGCACGCCCGCTCCGTGTTCGTCGACACGCCGGAGCGCGGGGCGATCGAGCGTCGGATGGCCGAGGTGTTCGCCTCGCTGTTCGGACCGCAGCCGCCCGCCAATATCTCGCCGGTGACCGCGATCGCGCTGTACAGCGAGTTCAAGCAGCTGGCACCGGAGGACGAGGCCGGCGACGCGATGCTGCGGCGTCTGGCCGGCCGGCTGGCTTCCGTCGACCTGCGTTCGGACGCGGCGGAGGTGCTGCGCACGCTGCTGCGCCCGGATCTGTCGGGCAGCGCCCGGGCCGAGCTCGGCCGCGATCTTGCGGTGCTGTACCTGGCCGACGACCAGCCTGACCAGGCGGACGAGGTGCTGCTGAACACCCGTGCCCGCAACCTGGGCCAGGACCTGCTGGCGGAACGGCGCCTGCTGCGCGCCAGCGCCGACCTCGCGCTCGAACGCTATGCCGACGCGATCGAGGAGCTTGCGCCGCTCGACAGCCGGCAGGCCGACATGCTGCGCGCCGAGGTGTTCTGGCGGATGGAGGACTGGGCCGGTGCCGCCGGCGCGTTCGGCCGGCTGGTCGAGGGCGATGCCTTCCGCTGGCCGCCGGCGGCAACGCCGCCTGCGGCCTTCGTGCCGCCGCCGACCGAAGCGGCGGATGCCGCAGGCGACACAGATATGACCGCCGACGACGGCACCGCGATGGCGGAAGACCCCGCGGCGCTGGCCGAGGCGACCGACGGCGCGGCGATGCCGATGCTGCCGTCGGCCGATGAGGCGGCCGCGCTGGATGCGCAAGCGGCGGATCCGTCGACCGCGATGGAGGGCGCCGCCGGGATGGCGCCCGCCTATGCGGCCTTCGACGGCGCACTGGACCCGTTCCAGACCGAGCAGCTGATGAACTGGGCGATGGCGTTGACCTATTCCGGCGACGACAACGGGCTGCGCTACCTGCGCCAGCGCTACGCCGATGCAATGGCGCAGACGGACTATGGCGCGATGTTCCGCCTGCTGGTCGCCGACGACATCGGCCCGATCGATTCGGTGGCCGACCTCGGCCGCATCGGACCGAGCATCAACCTGTTCCAGGATTTTCTTGCCGGCTATCGCGAGCGGGTACAGGCCGACCTGATGGCCACCGAGGATCCTGCCGGCGAGGGCGCCGCGACGCCGGAGGACCCGGCGGCCGGCGACGCGTCGCAATCGGTCGAGGGCGGCGCTGACGCGTCCGGGCCGGTGGCCAGGGGCTGACCGCCACTTTCTTCGCGCAGTACCGAACATGCAGCCGGGCCGGGCGCTCGCCCGGTCTGCCGTCCCGCATGCGTTCCCGAGGCGGCGCGGCCGCGACCGGCGCGAACCGGGCGGCCACTCTTGGCGTGGCCCGGCAACAGGGCCCTGCGACAGCCGCATCGGCCCAGCCCGGCACGGCTGCGTCCGCCAGTGGGATTCGGTCTAGGGATCGGGTGTGGTGGGCGCGTCGCGCGCGGCGCGGCCGCGATGCGGGCGTCGCTGCGGTCAGCCGAAGCTTTCGACCAGGCTGCCGGCGATCAGATACCAGCCGTCGACCAGCACGAAGAAGATCAGCTTGAACGGCAGCGCGATCATGATCGGCGGCAGCATCATCATGCCCATGGACATCAGCACCGAGGCGACGACCATGTCGATGACCAGGAACGGCAGGAAGATCAGGAAGCCGATCTCGAACGCGCGGCGCAGCTCGGAAATCATGAAGGCGGGGATCAGCGTGCTGAGCGGCGCTTGCTCCGCCGTCTCGACCTCGACCCCGGCCATGCCGACGAACAGGTCCAGGTCCTCCGGCCGCACATGGGCCAGCATGAACGCGCGCACCGGCACGATCGCGCGGTCGAAGGCGACCTCCTCGGTGATCAGCCCGTCCATCAGCGGGCGCAGGCCGACGTCGTAGACCTCCTGCAAGGTCGGGGCCATGACGAAGCCGGTCAGGAACAGGGCCAGGCTGACAATCACCGTGTTCGGCGGCGCCGACTGGGTGCCCATGGCGGTGCGCAGGAACGACAGCACCACCACGATACGGGTGAACGACGTCACCATGACCAGGATCGACGGCGCCAGCGTCAGCACCGTGATCAGGGCAATGATCTGGATGATGCGACCGGTCGAGGTCGCCCCGTCGCCCAGGTCGAGCGTCAGGTCCTGGGCGGCGGCCGGCAGGATGCCGAGCGCAACCAGCACCGCGACCCCGAGCAGCACGGTCGCTGTCAGGCGGGCGAGCGAGGCGAAAGCGGTCATGACGGCTCGCGGCTCGACTGGCGCACCAGGCGCAGGAACGACGTGGCGGGCCGGCCGTCGCCGTCGGGCGATGCCGGCGGCTGGATGGCGGACCGGACGATGCCGTCGCCGTCCATGTGGGCGGCCTCGCCGCGCCGGCGGCCGGTGCCGCGCGGTTCCGGGGCCGGCTCGGCGGCGTCGCGGTCCAGCGCGATGCCGGTCTCGACCACCGTCTCGCTCTGCTGGCCGATGATGATCAGGTGCTCGCGGTCGTCGCGCCGCACCAGCACCAGCTTGCGCCGCGTGTCCAGGGCGATGGCCTCGACCACGGCCAGGCGCCGGCGGCCGCCCGTCGTGCGCCGCGGCATCCCGCCGCCGCGGGCATAGCGCCGGAACAGCCATGCGCATACGGCGATGAGGCCGAGCACGAAGGCAAGCGCCAGAACGAAGCGGAGGTAGTCGTCGAGGGCCATCTGCGAGCGGTCCGGGGGGGTGTCTTCGGTGGCTTGGGCTGCTGCGGGTCGCGCCGAAGCGCGTGCCTCAGCCCTCGTTCCCGGCAGCGGGCGTGGGTTGTGCGGCGGCTTCCGCCTGCTCGCCCTCCATCGCCTCGCCGATCGCGGCGGACTGCTCGATCAGGAAGTTCGAGATCTGCTTCAGGTCGCGCAGCAGGATCGCCAGCTGGCTCTGGAACCCGGCGCGCTCGCCGGCCGGCAGCTCGGCGATGTTGGCGCACAGGCCGATCACCTTGCCGTCGATGCCGGTCAGGTCGACCAGTTCGCCTTCGATCAGGCGGCTGCGGACATCGACTATGAAGCTGCTCACCTCGTCCAGTCCGGCTTCGAGCGCGGCTGCCGTTGCGGTCATGGTTGGTCTCCTGTCGTGGCGCTGTTCGCCCGGTCCGCCAGTCCGGCCGGCATGCCGTTGAGGCGGTAGAGGTAGGAAAGGATCTCGGCGACCGCGACGAAGGCCTCCACCGGGATCGCGGTGCCCGGATCGACGAACGACAGCAGTTCGGCGAGGTCGCTGTCCTCGCGCACGGGAATGCCGTGCGCCTCTGCGGTGCGGATGATCTGGTCGGCGATGTGGCCCTGGCCCTTGGCGCGGACCACCGGCGCGTCGTGCTCGGCAGGCCGGTAGCCGAGGGCGACCGCCTTGCGGTCCGCCAGGGCTGGTTTGCCGGCGGCTGCGGTGTCGTTCGCAGGGTGCGGAAGTGCGGCCATGCGGATGAACGCCTCGGTTGCGAGCGCCCCGTCGGCGCCCCGTCACCACCGTTCATCAAGGATTAAGCTTAAAACTTGATTAAGCGGCCGCCCCTGCAAACCGGCCGCGCGTTAACGCTCGCGCCGTCAGCCGCCCGAGCGCGCCGCCGACACCTTGCGCGGCTCCGCCTCGCCGCCGCCGATCCCGTCGCCGACCGTCTCGTGGTGACCGGGCAGGCGCACGGTCTCCACCGGCTGGCCGGCGGCGCTGGCCTGGGCCTTCTCGTCCTGGATGCGTTCGAACAATTCGCGGCGCAGCACGCTCGCGCCTTCCGGGAAGGTGAAGCCGAGCTTGACCGACTTCCCGCGGATCGCAACCACGGTCACCTCGATGTCATCGTTGATGACGATCGACTCCCCGATCTTCCGGGTCAGGTATAACAACTGGCGCTCCTGCACACGCGAATGGTTGGCGACCCGATTTTTGCGGCAGTGTAGCGCCGTACACCCTTTCTTAACAAGGTTGCCGAAACTTTGCGCCAAATGCGGGCCGATCGTCGGCCTGCCTTGGTGAGCCGCAAAACAATGAACCTCGATCGTCTGCCTCTATTCGCCCTGATGCGCGAGGACATGCAATGGACGAGCGAGCGCATGTCGGTGCTGGCGGAGAACGTCGCCAACGCCGACACGCCGGGCTACCGGGCCCGTGATCTCGCGCGGCCCGACTTCCAGCAGATGCTGCAGAACCTGCGCAGCGCCGACGGCGGGGGCGAATTGCAGGTCGAGCAGTCCGAGCAGGCCTACGAGATCACCCTGTCGGGCAACTCGGTCGTGCTCGACGAGCAGATGATGAAGGTGGCCGACACCTCGACCCGCTATCAGCTGATCAGCGGTCTCTACAGCAAGCATATCCGCCTGTTCAAGCTCGCGCTCGGCGGCGCGCGCTAGGGCAACAGCCCCGACGCGGCCGGCCGTCGCCGGCGCGGGGGCACTTGGAGACAGCGACCATGGACCTGTTCACAGCAATGGAAGTCTCGTCCTCGGGCATGCAGGCCCAGGGGCGGCGGCTGCGCGTCATCGCCGAGAACATCGCCAACCGGGACTCGCTCGCCGACAGCCCGGGCCTGGACCCGTACCGGCGGCGGATGGTCACCTTCCGCAGCGTGCTCGACGAGGCGACCGGCGCCAGCAAGGTGGAGGTCGACCGGGTCGTGCCGGACCGCAGCGAGTTCGCCCTGCGTTTCGACCCCCAGCACCCGGCGGCCGACGAGAACGGCTACGTGAAGATCCCCAACGTCAACACGCTGGTCGAGATGATGGACATGCGCGAGGCCCAGCGCAGCTACGAGGCCAACATGAACGTGGTCGAGGCGGCGAAGACGATGCTGCGCCGCACCATCGAGCTGCTGCGCAACTAGGCCCGACGGATCGAGAGGGGATAGCAAGCCATGAGCGTGGATTTCGCTTCGGCGATCAAGGCCTATGACGCGACCCTGCGCGACCTCGGCATCGAGCGCGCCGGCGAGCAGGCGGCCGGCGCCGCCACCAAGACGAACGGTCCGAGCTTCGCGGAGATGGTCGGCGACGGCCTGCAGTCGGCGATCGATTCCAGCCGCCATGCCGAGACGATGACCATGCAGGCGATCACCGGCGAGGCCGACATCGCCGACGTGGTGTCCGCGGTGACCAACGCCGAGGTGATGCTGCAGACGGTGGTCTCGGTGCGCGACAAGGTGCTGCAGGCCTATCAGGAAGTGCTGAGGATGCCGATCTGACCGCTTCGCGGCGATCGGACACGGGCCCGGCGGAGATGCGACGTGGTTGAACAGGACATTCTCGAGGTCATGCGCGACGCGATCTGGACCATGGTCATGGTCGCGGGTCCGTTGATGCTGATCGCGCTGGCGGTCGGCATCACGGTGTCGCTGATCCAGACGCTGACCCAGATCCAGGAAATGACGCTGACCTTCGTGCCGAAGATCCTGATCGTGTTCGTGTCCCTGCTGCTGCTGCTGCCGTTCATGCTGGCGACGATGGACGGCTTCATGGTCCGTATCACCGACCGCATCTCGACCATGTCCTGAAGGCGGGCGCGTTGGCGACCGTGACGATGCCATGCTGACCGACTGGGTCGACACGCAGCTGTTCACCTTCTTCGCGGTGTTCACGCGCTTCGGCGCCGCGATGGTGTTCCTGCCCGGGATCGGCGAGAGCTTCGTCTCGGTGCGCGCGCGCCTGATGCTGGCGCTGTCGATCAGCATGGTGGCGACGCCAGTCGTGGCGGCGGCGGTGCCGGCGCTGCCGGCCGACATTCCCGGCCTGGTGCTGTTCCTGTTCGCCGAGGTGCTGGTCGGCGTGTTCATCGGGCTGCTGGCGCGGACCCTGTTCAGCGCGCTGTCGACGGCAGGCACGATCATCGCGTTCCAGAGCGGGCTGTCGGCGGCGATGCTGTTCGACCCGTCGTCGAACCAGCAGAACGCGATCAGCGGCGCGATTCTGTCGATGTGCGGCATGGCGATGCTGTTCATCACCAACCTGCACCACGCCTTCATCTCCGGCCTGGTCGACAGCTACGGGCTGTTCCCGGCCGGCGGCATTCCCGACGCGGGTGCCATGGCCGACACCTTCGCCCACATGGTCGCCCGCGCCTTCGGCCTGGCCATGCAGCTGGCGGCCCCGTTCATCCTGCTGAACATGGCGCTGAACGTCGCCGTCGGCCTGCTGGCGCGGCTGATGCCGCAGCTGCAGGTGTTCTTCCTGATGATCCCGCTGCAGATCGGTCTTTCGCTGATCGTGCTGGCACTGGCGATCGCAGGCGCGATGCTCTGGTTCTTCCAGACGTTCGACGCCCAGACCGCCGGCCTGTTCGTGCTGCCGTAGGGCGTGCCGCGATGGCCGATTCGGATGCCGAAAAGACAGAAGACCCGACAAGCAAACGCCTGTCGGACGCCCGCGACAAGGGCCAGGTCGTCAAGTCGCGCGAACTGCAGAACCTGTTCGCGCTCGCCGGCATCACGCTGGTGGTGATGCTGCTGATGCCCTCGATGATGGGCGACCTGCAGCGCGCGCTGACCGTGTTCATCGAACAGCCCCACCAGATCGCGCTGGAATCCGGCGGCCTGGTCCGCGTGCTGGTGCGCATCACGATGCAGGTCGCCGCAGTCCTGTTCCTGCCGTTCGCGCTGCTCTGCGTGCTGGCGCTGTTCTCCAGCTTCGTCCAGCACGGTTTCCTGTTCACGGCCGAGCCGCTGCGGCCCGATCTCACGCGGCTGTCGCCCGGCAAGGGCTTCAAGCGGATATTCTCGTCCACATCCCTGGTCGAGTTCGTCAAGAGCCTGGTCAAGTTCGGCGTCGTCGGCGGCATCGTCTTCGCCGTCGTCGTACCCGAACTGTCGGGCATCGAGACGCTGGTTTCGCTGCCGACCGAGGCGCTGCCTGAGCGCATCTACGATGTGACGCTGCTGGTCGTTGCCACGGTCACCGGCGTAATGGTCGTGGTTGCAGCGGCCGATTGGGCTTACCAGCGCTACAAGCACCTCCATGGGTTGCGCATGACCAAGCAGGAGGTGAAGGACGAATCGAAGTCGTCCGAGGGCGACGCCGAGGTGAAGGGCCGGATCCGGGCGATCCGGCGCGAGCGCGCGCGCCAGCGCATGATGGCGGCGGTGCCCGAGGCCGACGTGGTCATCACCAACCCGACCCACTACGCCGTTGCCCTGAAGTACGATCCGGACAAGATGTCCGCGCCGCGGCTGGTCGCCAAGGGCGTCGACGCGCTGGCCCGGCGCATCCGCGAGGTCGCGGAGGAGAACGATGTGCCGCTGGTGGAGAATCCGCCGCTGGCGCGGGCGCTGCATGCCAGCGTCGATATCGACGCCGAGATTCCGGAGACGCATTATCGCGCGGTGGCCGAGGTGATCAGCTATATCTGGCGCATCCGCGGCAAGGCTGCGCCGAAACGCTAGACTGCGTTACGATCGGGAGGCGATGAGCAGCACGGTCGAGAATTCGTTCCTCCGCGGCGATCTGGCCGGCGGCGGCAGCCGGGCGAAGGATGCGGGCGCGATCGCCCGCTCCGTCGTCGCCGGTTCCGCGCTGATCGGCTTCGGCGCGGCCGTGCTGGTCGCGTGGATCGCCCAGGCGGGTTCGGTCGGCGTGTTCGCCGCCGCCGCAATCGCCGCCGCGGTCGGGGTGGTCTGCGTCCTTGCGATCCGCCAGGTCGCCGCCCGCAACGCAGGCGCGGCCGAACCGGTCCCCGCGGTCGCGGCCGGGGCGCCGGCCGCGGTGACCGACGGCGGCGGCAACCTGATCGCGGCCAACCAGGCCTTCTGGCGCACCTTCGCGCGCAGCGCGGCCAACCGGATCGACGATCTGGCCGGGCAGGCGGTGGACGAGGCGGCGACCCGGCAGACGGTCGCGGATCTGCTCGCCCGCGCATCCGGCCGCAACGCTTCTGCGGTGATCCAGATACGCAGCGGCGATCGCGAACGCGCGTTCCGGGTGCGGGCGCGTCAGGGCGAGAGCGACAGCCGCATCGAATGGACCTTCGACGACGTGTCGGAGGACCGCGCCGCGATCCTGCGCGCCGAGGCCGAGGTGGCGCACTACCGCGCCATCCTCGACCGGCTGCCGGTTGGTGTCTGCCATCTCGACGCCGGCGGCATGCTGCGCTACGGCAACGCCCAGCTGGCGCAGATCGCCGCCGTCGATGGCGACGCCGCTGCCGCCGGACGCCTGCGCTGGGCCGATCTCGCCAAGGAGGTCGTGGCGGCGCCGGATCCGGCCCAGCCGGCCGTCGTCGAACTGCGCGGCCACGACGGTGCGCGCCGCGGCGCGGCCTTCTACGAGGCGCCGCTGCGCGACGGCGAGCCGTCGGCCGGCAGCGTCGGCGCACTGATCCCGCGCGCCGCCCGCGGCGGGCAGGGGCCGCTGGCCGCGGAGACCAGCGGCCGGTTCAGCGACGCGGTCCAGCGGGCGCCGGTCGGCATCGCGCTCCTGGATACCCGCGGCACCGTCACCTACGCCAACCCGGCCTTCGGCCGCATCGCCCTGCCGGCCGACGCCGACACCGGCGCCGAGCGCAAGCTGCGCGGCCGTGCGCTGGTCGATTTCGTCGCCGACGACGCCCGCGAGGTGGTGGAGGCGCAGCTCGGCGCCGCGGTCGGCAGCCGCCAGGCGCAGGACGCGATCGACGTCGCCTGGCGCGCCAAGCAGACCGTGATCGTCTCGATCGTGTTCACGCCGATGACCGATGCCGACGGCGCGGTCGACAGCATCCTGGCGACGGTGGTCGACATCACCACCCAGCGCCAGCTCGAGCAGCAGTTCACCCAGGCGCAGAAGATGCAGGCGGTCGGCCAGCTCGCCGGCGGCGTCGCGCACGACTTCAACAACCTGCTGACCGCGATGATCGGCTTCTGCGACCTGCTGCTGGCGCGGATGGTGCCGGGCGACCAGTCGTACGAGGACGTCGACCAGATCCTGCAGAACGCCAATCGCGCCGCCAACCTGGTCCGCCAGCTGCTCGCCTTCTCGCGCAAGCAGACGCTGACGCCGCGCGTGGTCAGCCTGACCGACACGGTCGCCGAGCTCGGCCACATGCTGCGCCGGCTGCTCGGCGAGGGCATCGAGCTGAAGATGATCTACGCCCGCGACCTGTGGCCGGTGAAGGTGGACGAAAGTCAGCTGCAGCACGTGATCATCAACCTGTCGGTCAATGCGCGCGACGCCATGTCCGGCCAGGGCATGCTGACGATCCAGACCTCGAACCTGTCGGTCGCCGGCGAGGACGACCGGGTGCACGAGGCGATGCCGACGGGCGACTACGTCTGCATCAAGGTGACCGACACCGGCGTCGGCATCCCGAAGGAGATCATCGACCGGATCTGGGAGCCGTTCTTCACCACCAAGGAGCTGGGCGAGGGCACCGGGCTCGGCCTGTCCACCTGCTACGGCATCGTCAAGCAGACCGGCGGCTTCATCTTCGCCGATTCGGTGCTGGGCCAGGGCTCGACCTTCTCGGTCTACTTGCCGCGCCACATCCCGGCCGAGGGCACGGCGCAGCCGGCCAAGGAAGGCCCGCGGGTGGCGCGCGACCTGACCGGCGCCGGCCGGGTGCTGCTGGTCGAGGACGAGGACGCGGTGCGGCTGTTCTCGACCCGTGCGCTGAAGAACAAGGGCTACGAGGTGCTGGCGGCCAACGGCGGCGAGCAGGCACTGGACCTGCTCGACGAGAACGCCGACACCATCGACCTGATGATCACCGACGTGATGATGCCTGAGATGGACGGCCCGACCCTGATCCGCCACGTCCGCGAACGCATTCCGGACATCAAGGTGATCTGCATCTCCGGCTATGCCGAGGACGCCATCCGCGAGCGGTTGGCCGACGACACCGAGATCCACTTCCTGGCCAAGCCGTTCAACCTCGAGGATCTCGCCTCGATGGTGAAGGAAGTGCTGAACGGCTGACGCCGCCGCGCGCGGCCCTGGACGAATTCCGGCAGTTGGCCCAGAGTTGCTGTGCGGGGCGGCCGCGACAGGTCGCCCGACGGTACTGGGCCATGGGCGACATCGACACCAGATCGCGCACCAGGGTGCTGCCGAAAACGCAGCGGCCGCGCCTGCACAAGGTGATCCTGCTCAATGACGACTACACGCCGCGCGAATTCGTGGTCGCGGTGCTGAAGGCCGTGTTCCGGATGAGCGAGGACCAGGCCTATCGCGTGATGATGACCGCGCATCGCCTGGGTGCCAGCGTGGTCGCGGTCTACACGCGCGAGGTGGCGGAGACCAAGGCGACCGAGGCGACCGACGCCGGCCGCGAGGCCGGCCACCCGCTGACCTTCACCACCGAGCCGGAGGAATAGCCGGCCGCAAGTATGGCGGCCGGCCCGATCTCGACTGCGGGCCGGCCGGTCCCGGGCGCCGGCGGTGCGCTATTGGCGCCGCACCTCCCAGAACAGGCCGTACACCGCGCCGTTCCAGTTATGCTCGGTGTAGAAGTCGTAGTAGATGCCGAGATGCTCGTTGGTCGGCCCGTCGGCCAGCGACCCGGCACGCGCCAGTTCCAGCGTCACGTTCGCCTCGCCCAGCGGGATCGAGTCGCCGGCCGTGTCGCGCACCGCCTGGGCTGCGGCCTCGCCGGCGAGTCCGACTGCGACGCCGCCTGCCGCACCCAGGCCGCCGGTGCCGACCGCGACCAGCGCACCGGCGATCTTGGTGGTCACGCTGGTGAAGCCGGCGACGAAGTCGCGCAGCCCCGTTTCGTACTGGTAGACGTGGGCCTGCAGCTGCACGGTCTGCTCCGGCCCGTACCAGACCCGCTGGTCGAGGCGGAACACGTCGCCGACGCGGACATTCCGCCACGGCTCGTTCTGGCCGGGGATGAAGACCGGCTGCGAAACGTTGCCGTTCTGGTCGACCATGTAGGCGATGATGTACGGGTCGTCGGCGTTGGTGCGCATCTGCACCACCTGCACGCCGGTGAGATAGACGCCGTAGTTGCCCTGGGCCGTGGCCGGTGCGGTCGGCAAGACCGTTGCGGTCGTCGCGGCGAGAGCGGCGGCGGCGATCAGCTTCTTCGTGGCCAGCATCTTCATGACAGGGGTCTCCTTCGCTTGCGTGGCGGCCGTCGGGTGGTCGGGGCCGTTCCATGGCAAGGAAGATCGCTCGCCGCCGCATCGGATCCCATGGGGTCGATGCCCCATTCTCAGCGGCGGGAGCGCTCGTGTCGACCCGGCTCAGCGCGCGCCGGGCGGAATGTCCCTGATACGGGTGATGTGGGCGGCGAGGTCGTCGGGTCCGTAAGCCAGACTTCGCCGCCGGTCCGACGGCGGCTTCTTCGCCAGCGAGACGCCGGGCCGCCATTCGCCGGCCGGGCGGATCGGCCGCGGCACGAACCCGCCGCCGCAGTTCGGGCAGACGTTGGCGAGGTGGGTCGCCACGCAGTCGGCGCAGAAGGTGCACTCGTAGCTGCAGATCATCGCATCGGCGGCGTCTGGCGGCAGGTCCTTGTCGCACCATTCGCAGTTCGGCCGGAGCTCCAGCATCGCGCGCTCCTTACCCGCTCAGGCCGCGGCCGGCGCCGCCTGCATCGCCAGCGTCCGCCCCACCGCCGGCCGCTGCTGCATCCGGGCATGGTGGTCGGCGATGGCGGGCAGGGTGGCGATGTCGACGCCGTCGCCGTCCAGCCAGCCGGCGATGGTGAACAGGTAGGGGTCGCAGATCGTGTAGTCCGCGCCCATCACCCACGGGCCGGCGAACATCTCCCGCTCGATCAGCGCGAAGCAGGCGGCCATGTTCTCCGTCACCTTGCGGCCCATCGCCGCCTGTGCCACCGGTTCGTCCGCCCAGCGGCCGGCCCGGCGCTTGTGGGCGTGGGCGACATGGACGGTGGCGCACAGATAGGCGTTGAAGGCCTGCACGCGGGCGAAGGCGAACGGGTCGTCGAGCGGGGCCAATCGGGCCGCCGGGAAGCTCTGCGCGACATAGGCGAGGATCGCCGGCGTCTCGGTCAGGATGCCGCGGTCGGTGGCCAGCGCCGGCACCCGGCCCTTGGGGTTGACCGCCAGATAGTCGGGCTCGCGCTGCTCGCCACGGGCGAAGTCCAGCGCCACCGTCTCGTAGTCGGCGCCGGCCTCCTCCAACGCGATGTGCGAGGCAAGTGCGCAGGTCCGCGGTGCATAGAACAGTTTCAGCATGGTCCGGCTCCCGGTTCTCGGTCTGATTTAACGCATCTGCCGCCGTCGGGAAATCGTCCGCGCGGGCGGCGCAGGCCCGCACTACTCCTTTTGCGCTGCGAACCCGGCCGGCTCTCACACCTTTGGCCGATTGCGGCCGCTTGGGCGGCATCGTAGCTGTCATGGGCGACGGTGGCGGCGGCGGGGTAGCCAGATGCACGTGGACGTTATCGACAGCGCCGATGGTCTCGCGGCCCTGCAGCGCGACTGGACTGCCGTCTACGAAGCCGATCCCGAGGCCCAGTATTTCCTGTCGTGGACGTGGATGTCGAACTGGCTGGGCGGCGTTGTCCAGGATGGCATCGTGCTCGCCGCCCGTACCGACGACGATCCGCAGGGGCGCTATTGCGCCTTCCTGCCGCTGCGCCTGCAGACCATCGGCGCCAAGGGCGGCGGCCTGTTCACGGTCGTCGCCATGGCCGGTCTGCCGGTCGCGGACTACACCGGCATGCTGTGCCGGCCTGAGCATGAACGCGCGGCGGCGGCGGCCTTCGCCGCCACCCTGCGGACCATTCGCTGGCGCGAAATCGTGTTCGGCGCGTTCCATGCGTCCGAGCGCCGGATGCGCGCCATCGTCGATGCCTTCCCGCAGGCCGATTTCGCACAGCGCGACTTCGAGGTCGTCTATGCGGACGGCACGGACCACAGCCTGTTCCCGCGCATCGCGCTGCCGGGCGACTGGGAAAGCTACCTGGAAGACAGGCTCAGCAAGGAAACCCGCCGCAAGGTGCGCCGGTTCCTGCGGCAGGTGGACGAGTCCGACGATCTGCGCGTGACCGTGACCGATGCCGACACGCTGGAGCGGGACCTCGAGATCATGTTCCGCTTCTGGAACCTGCGCTGGGGCTCGGCCGCGAACCGGTCCTATGTCGAGCGCCATGTCGAGATGTTCCGCCGCTGCTGCGGTGCCGGAACGCTGTACATGACGATGATGTGGCAGGGGGACCGGCCGCTGGGCGCGCTGGCGAACCTGCTCGACGACGCCAAGAAGGCGATGCTGTTCAAGATCTTCAGCCGCGACGAATCGTTCGGCAACCCCTCGCCCGGACTGGTCCTTTACGCCCTGGCGATCCGCCACGCGATCGAGCGGGGCTACGCGGTCTGCGACCTGCTGCAGGGCAACCACAGCTTCAAATACTCATTCGGGGCGGAAAACGCGCGGGTGTTCCAGAAGGCGGTTCGCTGGCGGGTTGAGACCTCCCTGGACCGCGAGCTGGACCCGCGCTGCCTGCCGGCGGCGCTGCGTCACACCCAGAGCCTGTGCGCGGCGGGCCGGCTGCACGAAGCGGAGACCAACTATCGCCAGATCCTGCGGATCGAGCCGCAATCGCGCGACGCCAAGCAGGGCCTGCAGGCAGTGGCCGCGGCGGCGCAGCACGCGACCGCGCCGTCGTCCGCCGTGGCGAGCCGGCTCGAACTGGCCCGCCAGCTGGCGCGGGCCGGCGACCTGGTCGAAGCGACGCGGGTGCTCAACGCGGTACTGCGGCTGGAGCCGGAGAATTTCCAGGCGCGGCACATGTTGGGCCTGGCGGCGCTGCAGCGGCGCCAGTTCAAGACCGCCGAGCGGGAACTCGCCCATGCCGCGCGGCTCGGCCCGCAGTCCGCGATTGTCCACAACCAGCTCGGCCAGGCCCAGGTCGGCCTCGGCCGTGCCGCCGAGGCGCTGGCCAGCTTCGATCGCGCCATCGCCCTCAAGCCCGATCTCGCCGATGCCCACAGCAACCGCGCGGGCGCGTTGCGGATGCTGCGCGCGAACGGCGGCACGGCGCCGGGTCTGCGCAGAACCGGCTGACCGGCCGCACCGCTGTGCCGCTTGCAAGGCGAGCGGTCTTGCCGCAACGGGTTGCGAGGCCTGCGTCGATCCCTATGCTCGCAAGGAGTCCCGGGGGAGAGCGGCAGCGCGATGCAGATCGAGGTCATCGATACGACCGACCGGCTGACCGCGTGCGAGCGCGACTGGAACGCCGTCTACGACGCCGACCCCGAGGCGCAGGTGTTCCTGTCCTGGACCTGGATGGCCAACTGGCTGGCGATACAGACGCGCCAATGGCTGGTGCTGGCGGCCCGGCCGGCACCGGATGCGCCGCGCGTCGCCTTTCTGCCGCTGCAGCTGTGGTCGGAAATGCGCGACCAGGGCGGGTTCTACAACACCATCCGCATGGGCGGCACGCCCTTCGCCGGCTACACCGGCATCCTCTGCGACCCGCGCTTCGAGACGCAAGCGGTGCCGGCTTTCGCCGAGGCGGTCGCGGGGCTGAACTGGGCCGAGCTCTATCTCGACACCATCGCCAACGCGCCGCGCCGGGTCGCGCTGTTCACCGACCGCTTCCCGGTGCCCGAGTTCGAGCGGCTGCATTTCCACCGCAGCATGGCCGGCGAGGACACCGACTACTCGGTCTATCCGATCGTGCGGGTACCCGCCGACTTCGAAGACTATCTGATGACGCGGCTGAAGCCGAAGGTGCGCCGCAACGTCCGCGCCGCGCTGCGCGGGGTGGAGCAGGGCCTCCTGCGCATCACCGATGCCGACGCCGACAGCTTCGAGCGCGACCTGGCCATCCTGATGCGGCTGTGGGAGGCGCGGTGGGCGCCGGTCAAGCCGAAGCCGCAACTGGACGCCGAGGCCGACAACCACCGGGTCATGCTGCGTGCCTGCTTCGCCGCCGGCATTGCCGGCCTCAGCCTGGCGTGGCGCGGCGACACGCCGGTGGCGGCGGACGGCTGGCTGGTCGACGCGAAGAACCGCAGCCTGGTCGGGCTGGTCTCCGCCCGCGACATGCGGCCCGGCAACCCGTCGCCCGGCCTGGTGCTGCACCTGCATTGCCTGCGCATGGCGATGGAGCGCGGGCTCGCCACCTACGACCTGCAGCTCGGCAACCATGGCTACAAGTACATGTTCGACCCGGACGAGCGGGTGCTCGACTGCCAGATGATCGTCACCGCCAGCCGCCGCAACCTGCGCGACCGGCTGGAGCCGCGCGCGGTGCCGGTGGTGTTCGGCCATGCCGAGACCATGCACAAGGCCGGGCAGGCCGCGCTCAGCGCCAGCGCCTGCCGCCAGATCCTGGAAGTCGATCCGGACCACGCCGGCGCGCGCGACCTGCTGCAGCGGTCGGGCACGGCCGGCGACCCGGCGCGGCTGGCGGAGATCGGCCGGGCGCGCGCACTCGCCCGCGAGGGCAAGCCTGCGGAAGCGGGCCGCGTCCTCGCCGCCGTACTGAAGACCCAGCCGAACAGCTTCGATGCCCGCGACATGCTGGGCCTGCTGGCGCTGCAGCAGCGCCGCTTCAAGGACGCCGAGCGCGAGCTGAAGCTGGCCGCGCGGCTGGCGCCGGAGATCGCGGCGGTCCACACCCACTGGGGAATTGCGCTGAGCGCGCTCGGGCGGCACGCGCCGGCGCTGAAGGCCTTCGAACGCGCGGCCGCCATCGATCCGGACGATCCCGCCGCCCACCGCAACCGCGGCAACGCGCTGAAGGCGCTGGGCCGCTTCGACGAGGCGATGCAGGCGTTCGCGCGCGCCGGCGGCTGAGACGCGCGGGCTTGCGCCGCGCCGGTGCCTGAGATGCGCGGGCTTGCGCCGCGCCGGCGTTCGGGCCAAGGCTGGCCGCGAGGAAACGCCGCATGCTCCGAGCCCTGGTCCCGGTCGCGGCCCTGCTGTCCAGCGTCGCCCTGCTGCTGGTCGGCAACGGCCTGCAGACGACGCTGCTGCCGCTGCGCGGTCAGGCGGCCGGATTCGATTCGCTGGCGCTCGGCATCCTGGGGTCGTCCTACTTCCTGGGCTTTCTCGCCGGTTGCCTGTTCGGGCCGCGGGTGGTGGCCCGCGCCGGCCACATCCGCACCTTCGCGGCGATGGTCTCGATCGCCTCGTGCATCGCGCTGGCCCACGCGCTGCTGGTGCTGCCGCTGACCTGGTGGCTGCTGCGCGCAGGCACCGGCATGTGCTTCGCGGTGCTCTACATGGTCATCGAGAGCTGGCTGAACGACAAGGCCAGCAACGAAACCCGCGGGGTGGTCTTTTCGGTCTATGTCGTGATCAACCTGACCATGATCACGGCGGGCCAGCTGCTGCTGCTGCTCGACCGCGGCGGCACCATCGCCCTCTACCTGATCGCCTCGATCCTGGTCTCGCTCGCCGCGGTTCCGGTGGCGCTGACCCGGTCGGATGCGCCGGCGCCGATGCCGGCGGCGCGGCTCGACCTCGGCCGGCTGCTGCGCACGTCGCCGGTCGGCGTGGTCGGCTGCTTCGCGGTCGGGCTCACCAACGGTGCCTTCTGGGCATACGGCCCGGTGTTCGCCGAGGCGCTGGCGCCCGTGGCGGCCGACACGGCGGACGCGGGCAAGGCGGCGGCGGACTATGCTGCGCTGTTCATGAGCGCCTCGGTTCTCGGCGGGGCGATCGGCCAGTTCCCGCTGGGCTGGCTGTCCGACCGCGTCGACCGCCGTCTGGTCATCATCGGCGGCGCCGTCTGCGGCGCGCTGGCCGGCGTCGGCGTGGCAACGACCGCGATCGCCTTGCCCGACCTGATGCTGCCGGCCGGTTTCGCGCTCGGCCTGTTCGCCTTCTCGCTCTATGCCATCGCGGTGGCGCACGTGAACGACGTCGTCCCGCGCGAGGAGTTCGTGCAGGTCGCCGGCGGCCTGCTGCTGATCTGGTCGATCGGTGCGGTGACCGGCCCGCTGGCGGCTTCGGCGGCGATTGCGGCGTTCGGGCCGCCGGCGCTGTTCGCCTACACCGCGGCGGTCTACGTCGGGCTGGCCGGCTTCGCGCTCTATCGCCTGCCGCGCCGGGCGGCGCCGTCGCCGGAGGAGAAGACCGAGTTCCGCGAAGCCGCCATCGTCGGCCAGACCGTCGCCGCCATCGACGTGCTGCCGCCGGCGGAGGAAGGCGCCAAGGCCGATGCCTAGGCCGGTCGGCCACGCCGGCTGGGGCCGCACGGCGCTGGCCGGCCTCGTCACCGCGGCCTACTGCCTGCCGCTGGTCGCCATCGTCGGCTATGCCTTCAAGACCCGCAACCAGGTGCTGGCCGAGGCCGACGGCTTCGGCGCGTTCCTGCTCGACCTGGTCTGGTTCCGGCCGACCCTGGACAATTTCACCCGCATCTTCGTGCAACCGGCGATGGTCGGTGCCTCGATCCGCGACACCGAGTTCTACTGGTACTTCGTCAACTCCTTCGCCATCGTCGGCGCCGCGGTCGCCGCCGCGCTGCTGATCGGCACGCCGGCGGCCTACGGCTTCTCCCGCTTTCCGCCGCGCGGCAGCGGCGGGCTGCTGATCGCGATCCTGGCGACGCGGATGCTGCCGCCGATCGTGCTGGCGATGCCGCTGTTCCTGCTGGCCGGCCTGGCCGGGGTGATCGGCAGCTACGGTGCCATCGTCGCGGTCTATGTAGCGTTCAACCTGGCCTTCACCATCTGGATGATGAAGAGCTTCTTCGACGAGCTGCCGCGCGACATCGCGGATGCGGCCCGGCTCGACGGCAGCGCGGAGGCGGCGGTGTTCTTCCGCATCGTCCTGCCCAACGTGCGCGGCGGGCTCGCCGCCACCGCCGTGTTCGCGCTGGTGCTGACCTGGAACGAGCTGCTCTACGCCATGCTGCTGACCGACGGCGACAGCCGCACCGTGCCGGCGGCGATGGTCATCTTCATGGGTCCGTCGGGCAGCGCCGACTACGGCATGATGGCGGCGGTGGTGACGCTGTTCCTGATCCCGGTGGTCGCCGTCACCTACGTGCTGCAGGGCCAGCTGTTGCGCGGGGTGACCTTCGGCACCCTGCGCGCCGGCTGACGGCGCGGGTCAGCGGCACCAGGCGACCGCCGGCGCGTCCCAGGCGCGGGCGAGGTCTTCCGCGACCAGCATCGCACCCAGCGAGCGGCCGTCGCGGCTGACCAGCCGGAGCGCGCGGCCGTGGTCGTCGCGGTCGGGTCCCTCGGCCGGCGACAGCAGGAAGCCGCCGGCGTTCAGCAGCGCCTGCAGCCGGTAGGTCGCGCGCGTCGCTGCCGCCGCCTCGTCCAGGCAGCCGGGCTCGTCGGCCTCCGGCGCGTCGATGTCGGCGATGCGGATGGTGTCGCCGTTCAGCCGGAAGCTGTCGCCGCCGACGACGCAGTCGGCATGCGGCGACAGCCGGCACAGCACGAAATGGACGCCGGCGACCGCGACCGGTTCCGCGCCGGTGCCGGGGTCCGCGGTCTCCGCCGGGGCGGCGGCGGGCCCGTCGGCGCGGCCGCGCACCACGGCGACGCCCGGATCGACGCCCGGCATGGCGCCGTCGGCCGGCGGCACGTCGATGCGCACCGGCCCGCCCTTCGCGTCCACCGCAGCCAGGATCGCGCGAATGCGGTCGAGCGCTTCCGCGTCGGCGTCCGCCGCGGCATCGACGGGGTCGGCGTGTTGCGGTACGGCGTCGGTCGCCATGGATCCGACCGCCGCGGGGCCGGCGGGGGGTGCCGGCTCGCCCGCCGCGCCGCCACGCAGCAGCGTCGGGGCGGGCGCCGCCTCGTCGGAACCGGCCAGCCAGTCCGGCACGCCGCCGACCAGCGCGGCGCCGATGCCGCCGGCCAGCAGGAACGGCGCCGCCCACAGCAGCCGGTTGGCCGGACGCGCGGGGCGTTCGCGCCGCGCCGGTACGTGGTCGTCCAGGCTCGAGATCTGCGCCATCGTGCGTCCCGCTGCAGCG
The DNA here is from genome assembly GCA_041396705.1 of Alphaproteobacteria bacterium. Classification (NCBI taxonomy): domain Bacteria; kingdom Pseudomonadati; phylum Pseudomonadota; class Alphaproteobacteria; species Alphaproteobacteria bacterium. The sequence continues at coordinate 121,547 of JAWKYB010000014.1, read as the reverse complement.
TCGGTCGCAACCACGGCTACCACCTCGGCCTCAACGCAGCGTTAAGGATGGCCGCCGGCGCCCCGTGCGGGCTCGGCGGGCCGGCGGCGGCACGCAATGGGCTATCCTGTTGCCACAATATCCTGCCGCGACGGCGACATCCGGCGCGGACTATCGCATTATGTTCCGCTTCGACACGCCTGTCTTGCTCCATGTTCCGCTTGTGTTCAGGAACAAAACGCGTATAGTGCCCACATTGCGTGGCATGACGGCCTGTGCGACAAGGAGGGACGACGTGGCGACTCAGACTCATCTGCGAGTGGTGGAACAGGGCGGCATGGACAAGCAGAAGGCGCTGGAGGCGGCGCTGACGCAGATCGACCGGGCCTTCGGCAAGGGCTCGGTGATGCGGCTCGGCTCCAAGGAAGGCGTGGTCGAGATCGACGTGGTCTCGACCGGCTCGCTCGGCCTCGACATCGCGCTCGGCATCGGCGGCCTGCCGCGCGGCCGGGTGATCGAGATCTACGGGCCGGAGAGCTCCGGCAAGACCACGCTGGCGCTGCACGTGATCGCCGAGGCGCAGAAGAAGGGCGGCACCTGCGCCTTCATCGACGCCGAACACGCGCTCGACCCGTCCTATGCCCGCAAGCTCGGCGTCGATCTCGACGACCTGCTGATCTCGCAGCCCGACGCCGGCGAGCAGGCGCTGGAGATCGCCGACACGCTGGTGCGCTCCGGCGCGATCGACGTGCTGGTGGTGGACTCGGTCGCGGCCCTGGTGCCGCGGGCCGAGCTCGAGGGCGAGATGGGCGACGTGCAGCCCGGCATGCAGGCGCGGCTGATGAGCCAGGCGCTGCGCAAGCTGACCGGCTCGATCGCGCGCTCCAACTGCATGGTCATCTTCATCAACCAGATCCGGCTGAAGATCGGCGTGATGTTCGGCAACCCGGAGACCACCTCGGGCGGCAACGCGCTGAAGTTCTACGCCTCGGTCCGGCTCGACATCCGCCGCATCGGCGCGATCAAGGACAAGGACGAGGTCGTCGGCAACCAGACCCGGGTCAAGGTGGTGAAGAACAAGGTCGCGCCGCCGTTCAAGGTGGTCGAGTTCGACATCATGTATGGCGAGGGCATCTCCAAGACCGGCGAGCTGCTCGACCTCGGCGTCAAGGCCGGCGTGGTCGAGAAGTCGGGCGCCTGGTTCTCCGCCAATGGCGAGCGCATCGGCCAGGGCCGCGAGAACGCCAAGCAGTTCCTGCGCGACAACCCGGACGTCGCCGACGCGATCGAGCGGGCGGTGCGCCAGCACGCCGGCATCATTGCCGAGGACATGATGACCGGCGGCGGCGAGGACGACGCTCCCGGCGCCGACGGCCTGTTCGCCGACGACTGACGGCCGGGTGCGGCGCGCGCCGCGCCGGCCTCCGCCTGCGGATCGATGCATCGGGCCCGGCCGAAGCGGCGCGGGCCCGATCGCATGCAGCGGCGCCCCTTGTCGCGATACCGGTCTTTTCCTGTGCCGGGACGTGCCGCAAGCGGAGCATGGCGATACCGGGCCCGACGGTGCCGGTGGCTGCGCCGTCGTGAGGTTGCGCCGCGGGTCGACCCGGGCACGGCCGCGGCGACCGGACGCGGTGCATCGGTCCCTGCATGAACGGGGCGAACGCCTCGACGAACCGGGGTGCCGTGCCGCGTGCCCGGACGGCATGGCGGGCGGCGCCGGGGCGACCGACCGGGGCCGGCCAGGGCGTCGGCTTGCGCGTCGGTTTACGCCAGCGTCCGGCGGCCGACCGCGTCCGGCGACTCGGCCCGGCTTGGCGTGCCTGCCGAACGACGCTACATATCCTGCTCGCCGCCACCGGGGCGGCCCAGAGCAGCGCGAAGAGCCACATGCCGACGACCAGCGACATCCGCACTACCTTCCTCGACTATTTCGGCCGGCACGGGCACGAGATCGTGCCGTCGTCGCCGTTGGTGCCGCGCAACGACCCGACGCTGATGTTCGTCAACGCCGGCATGGTCCAGTTCAAGAACGTCTTCACCGGCGCGGAGAAGCGCGACTATGTGCGCGCCACCACCGCGCAGAAGTGCGTGCGCGCCGGCGGCAAGCACAACGACCTGGAGAATGTCGGCTACACCGCGCGCCACCACACCTTCTTCGAGATGCTCGGCAATTTCTCCTTCGGCGACTATTTCAAGGACGTGGCGATCGAGCACGCCTGGAACCTGGTCACCAAGGAATACGGCCTGCCGGCCGACCGGCTGCTGACCACGGTCTATGCCGAGGACGACGAGGCCTACGATCTGTGGCGCAAGATCGCCGGGCTGCCCGAGGACCGCATCATCCGCATCGCCACGTCCGACAACTTCTGGGCGATGGGCGACACCGGCCCTTGCGGCCCGTGCTCAGAGATCTTCTTCGACCACGGCCCCGGCATCCCGGGCGGTCCGCCGGGCAGCGCCGACCAGGACGGCGACCGCTTCATCGAGATCTGGAACCTGGTGTTCATGCAGTTCGAGCAGGTCACGCCGGACGAACGGGTCGCCCTGCCGCGCCCGTCGATCGATACCGGCATGGGGCTGGAGCGCATCGCCGCGGTGCTGCAGGGCAAGCACGACAACTACGACATCGACCTGATGCGCGGGCTGATCGAGGCGTCGGCCGATGCCTCCCGCACCGACCCCGACGGACCGGGGCGGATCAGTCACCGGGTGATCGCCGACCACCTGCGCGCCGGCGCCTTCCTGATTGCCGACGGCGTGCTGCCGTCCAACGACGGCCGCGGCTACGTCCTGCGCCGGATCATGCGCCGGGCCATGCGTCACGCCCACATGCTGGGTTGTGCCGAGCCGCTGATGCACCGGCTGGTGCCGGCGCTGAGCCGGGCGATGGGGCAGGCCTATCCCGAGCTGGTCCGCGCCGAGCCTCTGATCGTCGAAACCTTCAAGCTGGAGGAGGAGCGGTTCAAGCAGACGCTGGGCCGCGGCCTCGGCCTGCTGGAAGAGGAGACCGCCCGGCTCGGCGCCGGCCAGCCGCTGCCGGGCGCGGTCGCGTTCAAGCTATACGACACCTTCGGCTTCCCGCTCGACCTGACCCAGGACATCCTGCGCGGCCAGGGCCGCACCGTCGACCAGTCCGGGTTCGACGCGGCGATGGAGCAGCAGCGCGCGCTGGCCCGCAAGTCGTGGGCCGGCTCCGGCGAGGCGGCGACCGAGGGCGTCTGGTTCGAGATCCGCCAGGCCGAGGGCGCCACCGAGTTTCTCGGCTACGACACGGTGCAGGCCGAGGGCGTGGTCCGCGCCGTCGTCGTCGACGGCAAGCGGGTCGACCGGGCCGAGCCGGGCAGCACCGCCCAGGTGGTGGTCAACCAGACCCCGTTCTATGCCGAGTCCGGCGGCCAGATGGGCGATGTCGGCACCCTGGTCACGCCCGACGGCGCCACGCTGGCGGTGGAGACCACGCTGAAGAAGGCCGGCGACCTGCACGTGCACGTCGGCACCGTGGCGGGCGGCGCGCTGTCGGTCGGCGACCCCGTGGCGCTGGAGGTCGACGCCGGCCATCGCGACCGGCTGCGCGCCAACCATTCCGCCACCCACCTGCTGCACGAGGCGCTGCGCCGCCGGCTCGGCGCGCATGTCACCCAGAAGGGCAGCCTGGTCGCCGCCGACCGGCTGCGCTTCGACATCAGCCATCCGAAGCCGATCGCGGCCGACGAGATCGCCGACGTCGAGGCCGAGGTCAACGCCCGCATCCGCGCCAACGGCGAGGCCCGCACCCGGCTGATGACGCCGGACGAGGCGATCAAGGCCGGTGCGCTGGCGCTGTTCGGCGAGAAATACGGCGACGAGGTGCGGGTGATCTCGATGGGCGACGACCCGTCCGGTCAGAAGGCCTATTACTCCACCGAGCTGTGCGGCGGCACCCACGTGCGCCACACCGGCGACATCGCCCTGTTCAAGATCGTCTCGGAAGGCGCGCTCGCCGCCGGCGTGCGCCGCATCGAGGCGCTGACCGGCGAGGCGGCGCGCGACTATCTCACCCGCGAGGAACGCCTGCTGCTGGAGGCGGCGGCCAGCCTGAAGGCACCGCCGGCAGAGGTGCCGGCGCGCATCGCCGTGCTGGTCGAGGAACGCCGCAAGCTTGAGCGCGAGCTGGCCCAGGCGCGCCAGCAGATCGCGCTCGGCAATGTCGGCGGCGGCTCCGGCGCGACCGACGGCGCCACCAAGGATGTCGGCGGCATCGCCTTCGCCGGCCGCGCGCTGGCCGACGTGCCGGCGAAGGAGCTGAAGGGCATGGCCGACGCGCTGAAGAAGCAGATCGGCTCCGGCGTCGTCGCCATCGTCGCCAGCGCCGAGGGCAAGGCCTCGCTGGTGGTCGCCGTCACCGACGATCTCACCGGCCGGCTCAGCGCGGTCGACCTGGTCCGTGCCGGCTCGGCCGCCATCGGCGGCAAGGGCGGCGGCGGCCGCCCCGACATGGCCCAGGCCGGCGGTTCCGCCGAAGCCGACCTCAACGCCGCCCTCGCCGCGATCGAGGCCGAGCTCGGCACGGCGGCCTAGCCGGACAGGTGCGGCCCGCTTGCCGCGGGCGACCGCGCAGGCCCGTCAAACGGCGCGGAGCGTGGGAGGCTGTTGCGCGATGTCGAGCATGGGCTACATGAGACCCGCGTCGCCACGGGCGATCCGGACCGCTGCGTCTGCACTGCTGCTGGCCGGTCTCGGTGCCGGTCCGGCCGCCGAGGCGGCCGACGGCGACGGCGACTTCGTCATTGCGCCGCCCTACGCCCCGGCACCGCAGGTCGTGCCGGACTATGAGGTCCCGCAAGGCACGATCTATGAGTTCGCCATGGATTCGGCGGACAGCGCGATCTTCCCGGTCGACGTCCTGACCGGCGAGACGTTCCTGCGCGCCGTCGCGGTCTATGTCCCGGCCCAGTACCAGCCCGGGTCCGCCGCCCCGTTCATGGTGGTCCAGGACGGCGTCTCGTTCTACCAGGGCACGATGGTGCCGGTGCTCGACAACATGATCGCGGCCGGGACGCTGCCGGCGCTGGTGGCGATCTTCGTCGAGCCCGGACCCAATGGCGGCGCGACCGAGGGCCAGCGCAGCTTCGAGTATGACAGCGTGTCCGAGGCTTACGTCACCTTCGTCGAGACCGAGTTGCTGCCGCGGGTGGAACGCGAGACCGGCGCGACCCTGACCGACGATCCGGAGGGCCGGGCGGCGATGGGCGGCAGCTCCGGCGGCGCGGCGGCCTTCACCATGGGCTGGTTCCGGCCCGACGGCTTTCGCCGCATCCTGACCTATTCCGGCTCGTTCGTCGCGCTGCAGTCCAATGCGGCATATCCGGACGGGGCCTGGACTTACCATGCCCGGCTGATCGGCGAGAGCCCGGCGAAACCGCTGCACGTCGCGCTGGCGGCGAGCGAGTACGACTTCGACATGAACGACGAAGGCGAGCGGCGGCGCAACTGGGTGGAGGCCAACGCGGCGATGGCGGCGGCGCTCGCCGCCCAGGGCTATCGCTACCGCTACGTCTTTGCCCGGGGCGCCGACCATGTCGACTGGGCGGTGATGGAGCAAACGTTGCCGGAGACCCTGGCCTGGCTCTGGCAGGGCTATCCGAGGCCGTAGCGGCCGACCCGACCCGACCCCGCCCGGTCGGTCGGGTCCCTGCCGGCACGGCCGCCAGCGAGGCCGAACCCGGACAAGGACGCCCGAGCGGCCCCGCGCGCTGTCGGCAACCGCGCACGACGTTTCACGTGAAACATAACACGAACGTCGGCGGCTGCAAAGCCGCCGGGTGCCGGTCAACCGGCGCCGAGGCTCCCGCGCTCCAGCGCCCCCAGCTCCGCCAGCAGGTGCACGTTGGCGGCGACCGCCTTCTCGAACAGGCCGAGGTGCATGGATTCATTCGGGCCGTGGATCGCGCTCTCGGGGTCGAGCACGCCGTTGAGGATCAGCGGCAGGTGGCCGTAGCGGCGGCCGAACAGGGCGACGAACGGGATCGAGCCGCCGATGCCGACCGGCACCAGCCGGTGGCCCCAGGCCTTGGCATAGGCGCGGTCGGCGGCGGGGAAGGCGGGGCCGGCGGGCTCGTACAGCCAGGAATCGGCGCCGGCCGCGCGCTCGCTCACGCCGATGCGGGTGCCGCCGGGCGGGTCGGCGGTCAGCGCGGCGGTCACCGCGGCCTTCAGTTCGGCCCGGCTCTGGCCCGGCGCGACGCGCAGCGACAGCCGTACCGCGGCGCTGGCGCGGATCGCGTTCTTCTCGCTGCCCGGTGCGGGAAAGGTGGTCGACAGAACGGTCACCGCCGGCTGGCGCCAGGCCCATTCGGCCAGGGTGCGGCCGCGTTCCGGCAGCGGTGCGACGCCCGCCACCGGCCGGGCGCCCTTGCGCACCGTATCGGCGTCCAGCGGCACCGCGCTGGCGGCCTCGCGCCAGGCCGCCGGCACCTCGACCCGGCCGACGCACAGACGCCCGTCGTCGTCGACGATGCGGGCGAGCGCCCGGATCAGGCAGGTCGCCGGGTCGGGGGCGATGTTGCCCCACAGGCCGGAATGGACGTCGGCCTCGATCGCGTCGCAGGTGACGTCGAGCTCGAGCAGCCCGCGCAGCGACACGGTCAGCCCGGGCAGGTCGACCGACGGGTTCTCGCAGTCGGTCAGCACCATCACGTCGGCGGCGAACGCCTCCGGATATGCGTCCATGAACCGCTCCAGGTTGGGCGAGCCGATCTCCTCCTCGCCCTCGATCAGCAGCTTGACGTTGCAGGGCAGCCGGCCGGCGACGGCGAGCCAGGCCTCGATCGCGGCGAGGTGACCGACCCAGCCGCCCATGTCGTCGCCGGAGCCGCGGGCGTAGAGCCGGCCGTCGATCTCGGTCGCCTCGTGCGGCGGCGTGCGCCAGGGCTCGCCCTTCACCGGCTGCAGGTCGAGATGGCCGTAGATCAGCACGCAGGGCCTGTCCGGCCCGGCGCCGTCGTAGCGGGCGGCGACGCAGGGCAGCGCGCCCTCGAGCTCCAGCACCCGGGCATCGGCGAGGCCGAGCGCGGCCAGGTCGTCGCGGATGCGCGCGGCCAGCCGGCGCACGTCGCCATGGCGGTCGGGGTCGCAGGAGATCGCCGGGATGCGCAGGTAGCCGGCCAGCCGGGCGACGGTGTCGGCCATGCGGCCGCGGGCATGAGCGGCCACGGCATCGGCGACAGCGGGATCGGTGGCGGACATCGGGGCGCTCCGTCGGCGGAATCGTCGCTGCCACGGTGGCGCGGGGCGCGGCCGTTGTCCAGCCGCGGCTTGACCGCGCGGGCATGGCCGGTCAGGCTTGACCGCTGCGGCCGCGGGGGCGGCGCGACGGGAAGGGGGATGCGATGTCCGGCGAGAATCGGCGCAACGTGATGACGGTCAGTGCGCTGGCGATCGCGGTGGCGATCGGACTGATGTTCTGGGCGGTCGGCAATGCGCCGGCCGGGGCGCAGAGCGGCATGTCGGCCGAACAGGCGGAGTGCCTGCTGGAGAATCTGGACCAGGTCGGCTCCGACACCGCGGCCAGCCTGATCGCGCAGGCCTGCTCCGTGCTGCACGACTGAGCCGGTCCGACCGCGATGCCGATCCGGCTCGAGGGCCGCTGCGACTGCGGCGCCGTCCGCTTCGCCATGGACAGCCACACGCCGCAGCCGTTCATGCGCTGCTATTGCGGCATCTGCCGGCGCACGGCCGGCGGCGGCGGCTATGCGATCAACCTGGGCGCGCTCAGCGCCAGCCTGTCGGTCAGCGGGCGCGAGGCGCTGTCGGTCTACCGGGCGGAAATCGCCGACGCCGACGGCCGCTGCCGCACCAGCAGCGGCCAGCGCAACTTCTGCCGCCACTGCGCCAGCGCGCTATGGCTCTACGACCCGACCTGGCCGGAGCTGATCCACCCGTTCGCGTCGGCGGTGGAAACGCCGCTGCCGGTGCCGCCGGAAAGCGTGCACATCATGCTGGCGTTCAAGCCCGACTGGGTGGTGCCCCAGCTCGGGCCGAACGACCGGCAGTTCGACGGCTATCCGGAGGAATCGATCGCCGACTGGCACAAGGCTCGCGGCCTGTGGGTGCCGTAGGCGCGCGGGCGGGATGCGGCGCGCCGGTGACGGCGCGCCGGGCGGGCGGCGGCGTTACTGCTGCGCGCTGCTGCCGCTGACCGCCTCGTTGTCGGTGGCGGCGTCGGCGGACTTCGCCGCCGTCTCGTGCTGGCCCTGGCAGTCGGTCCAGGCGGTATCGCAGGTCACCGCGGCCGCGCCGCCGGCAGGGGCGGCCAGCAGGCTGCGGGTGGCGCTGTCCTCGGCCGTGCGCTGACGCGCGGCGGCCTCGGTGTGGGCGCCGTCCAGCGCGACCGACGGGGCGACGGCATCGTCGGCGAGCGCGATGCCGGCGGAGCCGATGGTGAGCGAAAGGGCGAGGCCGGCGAGGGCGAGGATCTTCATCGTTCAGGTCTCCGAGCGTGGATCGGTCGCTGCCCGCCGGGCGGCGTCCGGGTAAAACCGCTTGATCGTATCGTTCTGCCGCCGGGGTGCGGCAGCGTTGCGTTGACGTGCCTTAGACCATGCAACTGCGACGGAATTATGGTCGTGTCCCTGCCTCAGTCGTCGCGGCGGCGCCATCGGTTCACCCGACCAGGTCGGCGACCAGGCCCGGCAGCTCGCCCAGGTCGCCGGCCTGGCGGAAGCGGGGCGCGTCGGTCGGCGCCTCGGCGTGTTCCAGCGCCCAGGTCAGGTCGTGCGGCACATAGACCGCCCAGCTGCCGGCGTCGATCGCCGGCAGGATGTCGGATTTCAGCGAGTTGCCGACCATCATCGCCTGCGCCGCGCCGGTGCCCTGCTGGCCGAAGATGCGGCGGTAGGTGTCCGCGGTCTTGTCGCTGACGATCTCGACCGCATCGAACAGCTCGCCCAGACCCGACTGGGCCAGCTTGCGTTCCTGGTCGAACAGGTCGCCCTTGGTGATCAGCACGATGCGGTAGCGGCCGACCAGCGCCTCCAGCGCGCTGCGCGCGTGCGGCAGCACCTCGATCGGATGGGCCAGCAGCTCGCGTCCGGCCTCGAGCAGCCGGCCGATCACCGCGGCCGGCACCCGGCCGTCGGTGACCTCGATCGCGGTCTCGATCATCGACAGGGTGAAGCCCTTGATGCCGAAGCCGTAGTGGGCAAGGTTGCGCCGCTCGGCCGCCAGCAGCCGCTCCGACAGGTGGTCGGGGTCGGCGTGGTCGGCCAGCAGCGCGGTGAACCGGCTCTCGGTCAGCTTGTAGAACTGCTCGTTCTGCCAGAGCGTGTCGTCGGCGTCGAAGCCGATCGCGGTCAGCCGGGTGCGGGTGCGGACGCGCAATTGGATCCGGGCCTCCGCTTCAGCCGCCCAGCGCCAGCCGACGCGCCATCGCCTCGGCCTGGCCGGTGCAGCCGTTCCGCGCCAGCCAGACCGCGATGTGCGAATCGGACTGCAGGTCGGCCGGGGTCAGGTGCATGGTCACCTCCGGCGGGCGCGGCGCCGCACCGTAGTCCAGCACATAGGCCTGGCCGTCCACCGCCGGCAGCTCGCTCGGCCAGCGCAGCAGCGTATCGTCGGGGTGCCAGGCCACGTCGACCGCGGCGCTGCCGTCAACGACCGCGAAGCGCACCGCGGTCACGTCCGGCAGGTCCGACTCGGTGCGGGCGAACAAGAGCTGGCCCTCGGGCGACACGCACAGGTCGCCGGCCAGGCTGGCGTCGAAGGCGATCAGCCAGGGGCTGACCCCAAGCGCGGTGTCGGCGGTGCGGCCCATGCCGAGCGCAACGTCGGCGGTGTCGGCCTCCGCGATGATGTTGGCCAGGTCGATCAGGAACGACGGCTCGGCGTCGTCGTCGGCGTCGCTGCGCAGACGGCCGAGGAACGGCCCCTCGATCACCTTTATCTTGCCCACCGCGTCGATCAGCGTCAGCGCGCCGCCCTGCGGGATCTCCAGCCGCATGGCGTCGTCGATCAGCTCGCCGACCCGGAAGGCCGGCACGGTCGAGGCCAGCACCACATAGGATGCGCCCTCGTCGGCGGAGACGCCGCCGGCGGCGAACAGGACGATGGCGCCGGCCGCAGCCAGCCGCCGCAGCACTCGATGGGTCTGATGGGTCATGGCTGTTCCAGCGTCACACCTTTGATGCCCGCCTGCAGGCGCCGGGAATGCAGCCGCACCAACGGGTCGTCCGGATTGTCTGCGGCCAGCGCCGCGAAGGCAGGCGCTGCCGCTTCCGGGTCCGTTTCCAGCAGCCGGTAGGCCTCCATATAGGCGGCACTTTCCGCCTCGCCAGCGAATCCTGCCGGTGAAAATACCGTGATCGGCTCGGTCACGCCGCGCAGCACGATCCGGCCGATCGGCCGGAACGCCAGGTCGCGGCAGCGGTCGACCGTCTGCTGGCTGACCAGAACGGTGGTGCCGAGCTGCTTGTTGGCCGCCTCCAGCCGCGCGCACAGGTTGGTGACCCGGCCGATGGCGGTGTAGTCGAACCGGCTCTCGCCGCCGAAATTGCCGATGACGGCGGCGTCGGTATGCACGCCGATCCGCGTCTCGCCGAAGCCGATGCCGGCGGCGCGCTGCTCGGCGGCATAGCGCTTGGCGAAGGCGTCGATCTCCACCGCACAGCGCACCGCACGCGCGGCATGGTCGGGCTGGTCCAGCGGGGCGCCGAACAGCGCCATCACCGCGTCGCCGATGAATTTGTCGATGGTGCCGTCATGGGCCAGCACGATGCGCGACACGCCGTCGAGATAGCCGTTGAGCACGGCGACGAACCGTTCGGCCGGCATGCTTTCGCCCAGCGCGACCGAACCGGTCAGGTCGGTCAGCAGCACGGTGATCACCCGCTCCTCGCCGCCGAGGCCGAGCCGGCCGGGGTCGCGGCGCAACTGGGCGATGACGGCCGGGCTGACATAGCGGGCGAAGGCGCCGCCCAGCAGGCGGATTTCGCGGCGGTGATACGCTTCCATACCAAGCTCTGTGGCGATGAACGCGACCACATAGCCGATGCTTGGGGCAAGAATGTGGATCATCAGCTTGGCGCCGGCGAACAGGGCAAGGCCGGTGCCGGCGATGGCGACCGGGCCGAGCAGCAGCAGCAGTGCCTTCAGCCACATCTGCGAGGTCAGCCGGCCGGCGAGGGCACCGCCGACCGCGGCCACCGCCGCGACGACGAAGGGCAGCCAGTCCGGCTGGCCCGGCGCGCTGCGGGCGTCGATCAGCTGGGCCAGCGCATGGGCGTGCAACAGCACGCCGGCAGTGCCGTCGCGCTGTTCCGGCAGCAGCGAGAACGGCGTCGGGTGCCGGTCGAACCCGGCGATGTCCAGCCCGATCAGTGCGATGCGCCCCTCGATCAGCGGCCGCACGCGGTCCCACAGCACCGGCACCGCGGCGTTCACGCTTTCGGCCGGCACCTCCAGGAACACGGGCTGGGCGGCGCGGGGGCGGCCGTAATAGTCGAGCGCCACCGGGTCGAGCGCGTCGGGCTGCGCGAAGCCGGCGGCGGCGGCGAGGGCGACAGGGAAGCCGCGGTCGATGCCGCCGGCGGCACCGGCGCGGCCGCGGAACACCTCGCGCACCACCTGGTCGCGCGGGTCGCGCAGCAGCAGGCCGAGGCCGGTGCTGACCGCCGGGTTGTCGATCCGCGCGCGGAACTGCTGCCACAGCGCGTCCTGCCAGGGGGCGATCGCGCCGGGCGCGCTCTTGCTGTCGGCCCAGGCGATCACGGTGGGAACCCGGACCGCGTTGAGCGCGGCGAGCAGCCTGGCGTCGGCCTCGGGCGTGGTGGTCTCGCCGAAGAAGATGTCGATGCCGATGGCGCGGGCGCCGGCCGTCTCCAGCGCGCCGATCAGGTCGGCCAGGAACGCGCGGTCGACCGGGGTGCGCCGCTGCAGGTGGGCGAAGGTCGATTCGGAGATCGCGACGACGACGATGTCGTCGCGCGGCGGCGCCACCGGGTTCAACACCGCGATGCGCATGTCGGCGAGATCGTTCTCCACCGACGCGATCGGGCCGAGCCGCGGCGCGAACAGGCCGATGGCGAAGGCGACCAGGACCGTGAGTGCGATGGTGACGACGCGTCTCGACATGGGCGGCGCAGCCGAATCCCCTGGCGGTAGCGGATCGCGAGGACGGCCCACGACTCCGACACGGCAGGATGTCACCGGTGCCGGGCCATGGCCAGCCTCTCAGCCGCATCCGGCCGGGCCGCCCGACAGCGCCAAGAATTCATCTCAAATTAACCACGAATTCGAAATGGTTTATTTGCAAATTTGGCGGACAATCGTTGTGTTGTTGAGAGAAATTCGGCAGTCTTTCCGCAGCCGGACCGAAGCCGGCGCCAAGTCTTCACGGCCGTCGATCCCGGCGACGGCCGCCCCGATCCAGGTAGGAGGTCCTGCAATGATCCGCTTCGCCCGCTTGCGCGCGTTCCTCGTTCGCGACGATGGCGCGACCGCCATCGAATACGGCCTGATCGCCGCCCTGGTCTCGGTGGCGGCGATCACGGCGCTGACCGCCATGGGCGGCAGCCTGGAAAGCCTGTTCACCACCGTCTCGACCGCGGTCGACGGGGCCCTGCCCGGCGGCGAGTAGGCGCCGCCTTCCACGGCGGCACTGCGGCACGGTTCGTCAGACAACGCCCATGCCCGGCAATCCGGCGGCCCGCGGTTCCCACCGCGGGCCGTTTTCGTTGCGGTCTGTTGGGGGAAGGATTGGAATTGCGAAGAGTTTGATGGGAAGTCGGGACAAATGTTTGAAGTAATTGGCTCGATTTCGAACAATAACTGAGCGTTGTTTGCGCGGTTTCTCTTGCAAATGTCGGCGGGATTTGCGATGTCTTTGGGGCGGGTTCGAGGTACGGACCCTCACTCACCCGGACCGGCCGCAAAGGCCGGCGCAACACCAGGCAGGAGTTGAAACCATGACCGCCTTCGCCAGCTTCAAGCGTTTCCTTTCCAACGAGGACGGCGCCACCGCCATCGAGTATGGCCTGATCGCCGCCCTGGTCTCGGTCGCCGCCATCACCGCGCTGAGCGCGATGGGCGACAGCCTGGACAGCCTGTTCACCACCGTGTCGGACTCGGTCGACGGCGCCCTGCCTGCCGGCGGCGAGTAGACCCGACCGGATGGCGGGGGCGCCCGGCCAGGCGCCTCCGCCGCCTTCCATCGCGCGCTTCACTGCCCTGGAGGGGACGCCGATGCCGGCGTCCCCTTCGCCGTTATGGGGGCAGGCGGGTGCCGGCAGGCGTCGTAAAGAAACATAGTATTAACCACAAACAAATCTCGATATCGAATAGTATTCACAGCGGGTTCTCCGCTTTTGTCTTGCAAACTCCCGCCGCTTTTGCGAAGGTTTTGCCACGGGGACAACACAACCCCCGACGAACCCAAAACCGGGGCCGGACAGGCAGGAACAGGTCCGAAACCCCCTCCAGGCAGGAGATCCACCCATGACCCGCTTCGCCACCGCCTTCCGCCGCTTCATCGCCGACGACTGCGGCGCCACCGCCATCGAATACGGCCTGATCGGCGCCATGGTCTCCGTCGCCGCCATCACCGCACTCGGCGCCATGGGCGACAGCCTCGCCGCCGTCTTCGACACCGCCTCCTCCTCCATCGACGGCGTCCTCCCCGCCGCCGAATAGCGCAGACCGCAACCCGTCAGACAACGCGGCCTCCGCTCGGCAAAACGGCCCCGCAAAAACGGGGGCCGTTGCGATCCTGGCGCCGCGCCGGCGTCAGCGCGGCATGCGGTCCGGCGGGGGCGGCACGCGCCGCGCGGCCCGGGTTACCGGTTGCAGGGTATGAACGTTAATGCATACAGTGCGCCGCGCGACGGCTGCGGCCGTCACCAAGCCGGCCGCGCCGCCGCATCGGGGCGGGACAGGCGCGCAGCCACTCAACGGGAGGAGAGGAAATGCACAGGACTGTGGTCGGACTCATGGCTGCCGGCGTGATGGCGGCGGGAGCCGCGCCCGCCTTGGCCGAGGGGCGTGGTGGTCGGCATCGTCTCGATCGCCGCCACCGAGGCCAACAACGCGCGCTACATCGCCGGCGCCCAGGCGGCCGCCGACGAATTCGGCTGGGACATCTCGGTGATCGATGCGGCCGGCAGCGCCGACCAGGCCAATGCCGGCATGCAGAATTTCGTCGAGCGCGGCGTGACCGCGATCGTCGACATGGTGTTCCCGGTCTCGTCGATCGGCGCAGGCCTGGCCGCGGCCGACGAGGCCGGCATCCCGGTGGTGACCTGGGGCGGCGGCCTGGGCGGCAGCGTGGCCGCCACCAACGGCTCCGGCGGGCCGATGGCCGTTCCGGTGGTCGAACTGATGGTCGAGAAGATGGGCGGCACCGGCAGCGTGCTGGCGCTGACCTATCACACCGGCGAGGTGTGCCGGAACCGCGAGGTGGTGATGGACGAGATCCTCGCCGCCTATCCGGACATCGAGGTGACCAAGAACGAGGTGCGCATCCCCGGCTATTTCGAGGACGGCGCGCAATACGCCAACGCCTGGCTGGCGTCGCACCCGGAGGGCGAGGAGCCGCTGGCGATCTGGGGCTGCTGGGACGATCCGTCGATCGGCGCGGTCGGTGCGCTGCGCCAGCAGGGTCGCGAGGATGTCGAGGTCTACGGCATCAACGGCAACGCCCAGGCACTGGAGAACATCCAGAACGGCCACATGACCGCCACCGCATGGCAGGACAGCTATACCGAGGGCTACAACATGGTCCGCATGCTGGCCGACATCATCGTGGCCGACAGCTGGGAGCCGGTGGCGGCCGAGGTGCCGGCGGTGCTGGTCACGGCGGACACCATCGCCGACTTCCTGGCCGCGCATCCGGAGGCGATCGGCCAGTAGGCCGTCGCGACCGGCCACGACATGACCGATACGCCGGCCCGGACGGGGGCGCAGCACGCGCCCCCGTTCCTGGCCGTTTCCGGCATCCACAAGAGCTTCGGCGGCGTCCACGCGCTGAAGGGCGCCGCGCTGGAGATCGCCGCCGGCGAGGTGCACGGGCTGGTCGGCGCCAACGGTGCCGGCAAGTCGACGCTGATCCGCATCCTGGCCGGGCTTGAACGGCCCGACGCCGGCACCGTCGCGCTGGACGGCGTCCCGGTCGCCATCGAGACGCCGCATGCCGCCACCCGGCTCGGCCTCAGCTTCATCCACCAGGAGCTGGCGCTGGTGCCGACGATGACGGTGCTGGAGAACATCATGCTCGGCGCGCCGAAGAAGCAGCGCCTGGGCCTGGTCGACTGGCGCGCGATCGCCCGCGACGTCGAGCCGGTGGCGCGGCGAGTCGGCATCGCCGTGCCGCTGAGTACCAACGTGTCGGCGCTGTCGACCGCCGAGAACTGGCTGGTCTCGATCTGCCGGGCGCTGGTGCACAACAGCCGCCTGATCGTGATGGACGAGCCGACCGCCTCGCTGTCGGCCAACGAATGCACGCGGCTGTTCGCCATCGTGCGCGACCTGTCGGCCTCCGGCGTGGCGGTGCTCTATGTCTCGCACCGGCTGGACGAGATCCTCGACCTGTGCCATCGCACCACCGTGCTGCGCGACGGCCGGCCGGTCGGCACGCTGGCCGGGCCGGCGATGACCCGCCGCGCGCTGGTCGAGGCCATCGTCGGCGGCGCGGTGCCGGAGCATCTGGAGCATGCCCACGACTTCGCCGGCGACACCGTGGTGCTGTCGGTCCGCGGGCTGGCACGGCAGCCGCATGTGCGCGGCGTCGACTTCGACCTGCATGCGGGCGAGGTGCTGGGCCTGGGCGGCCTGGTCGGCGCCGGCCGCAGCGAGGCGGCGCGGCTGCTGTTCGGCGCCGACCGGCTGCAGGCCGGGACGATGACGCTGGCCGGCCGGCGCTACGAGCCGCATGCGCCGTCCGACGCGGTGGCGGCCGGCATCGGCCTGGTGCCGGAGGAGCGGCGCAGCGACGGGTTGATCCTGGGCAAGAGCCTGGCCTTCAATGTCGGCCTGGCCAACCTCGACAAGATCAGGGTGTCGCGCGGCCTGCCGCTGATCGACTATCGCCGCCGGGCCAGCCTCGCGCTCGACACGATCCGCACCCTGCAGGTCAAGGCGCAGGGCATCGAGGCGCCGGTCGGCCGGCTCAGCGGCGGCAACCAGCAGAAGGTGGTGATCGGCCGCTGGCTGGCGCGCACGCCGCGGGTGCTGATCCTCGACGAGCCGACTCGCGGCGTCGACATCGGCGCGCGCGGCGAGATCCATCGCCTGATCCGCAGGCTTGCGGCCGACGGCATGGCCGTGCTGGTGATATCGTCGGAGCCGGACGAGCTGCCCGACCTGTGCGACCGCGTGCTGATCATGGCCGAGGGGCGGGTGGTGCGCGAGCTGGCCGGCAGTGCGGTCACCCGCAACGCCATCGTCGACGCCAGCTATGCCCACACGGCGGCCCACGCCGCCGCAACCACCGAAGCGCGACCATGACCGACCCGCAGATTTCCAGCCCAGCCCTGCCGGCGACCGGCTTCTGGCGCGCGCCCGGCACCAAGCGGGCGCTGGGGCTGCTGGCGCGCTACGGCACGGTCGGCGGCCTGCTGCTGATGCTGATCGTGTTCTCGGCCCTGTCGCCGAAGGCGTTTCCGACGCTGAGCAACTTCACCAACGTGCTGAACCAGGCGTCGCTGGCGATGATCATCGCCGGCGGGCTGACCATGGCGGTGATCGTCGGCGAGCTCGACCTATCGATCGGCTTCGCCGCCAGCTTCCACGGCGTGCTGGTCACCGGGCTGATCGTGCAGTCCGAGCTGCCGATCTGGCTGGCGATCGTGGCGGTGCTGGCGCTGGGCGGGCTGATCGGGCTGGTCAACGGCTTGATCATCACCAAGGCGCGGGTCAACTCGGTGATCGCGACGCTGGGCGTCGGCACCATCATCGTCGGGCTCAACTTCGCCTATTCCAGCGGCGTGCCGATCGTCGCCGGCGTGCCGGAGGCGTTCAAGGACCTGTCGCTCGGCCGCCTCTACGGCGTGCCGCACAACCTGATCGTGATGGTGCTGGTGCTGCTGCTGCTGTGGGTGCTGGTCGAGCGCACCTCGATCGGCCAGGCGTTCCAGGCGGTCGGCGGCAACCCGGCCGCCGCGCGGCTCAGCGGCATCAACGTCGACAACATCAAGATCCTGGGCCTGGTCATCTCCGGCGTCTGCGCCGCGCTGACCGGGGTGCTGCTGGCCGCGCGGCTGGGCAGCGGCACCACCAGCGCCGCCGACGGCTATCTGCTCACCGCCTTCGCCACCGTGTTCCTCGGCTCGGCGACGCTGCGCGACGGCGAGTTCCACGTGCTCGGCACCTTCATCGGCGGCGTGATCATCGCGGTGGGCTTCAACGGGCTGAACATCTTCGGCGCGCCGACCTACTCACAGTACATCTTCCAGGGCGCAATCCTGGTGGTGGCGGTCGGCCTGTCGAGCCTGGGCCGGGTGCTGGCCGAACGCTGAACCGCCGGCCGGCGGCGCGAGACAACGGGAGGAGAGCGGCGATGTCGGACAGGACCTGGGAGCTGTACGTGATCGAATATGCGCGCGCCCACCAGCAGCCGGTCGACAGCCTGGTGCTGGGCGCGCACGACGACGGCGCGGTCGATCTGCCGTTCACCTTCGTGCTGGCGCGCAACGGCAACCGCAACGTGCTGATCGACAGCGGCCACATGAACGACGGCATGGCGGCGGTGATGAACGAGCGCTTCGGCATCCCGCACTGGATCTCGCCGCTGCGCATGCTGGCCGAGCTCGGCGTGCAGCCCGCGGACGTCTCCGACATCCTAATCAGCCACGCCCACTACGACCACATGGGCACGATCGCGCATTTCCCGAACGCCACCGTCCATATCCAGAAGCGCGAGTGGCTGAGCTGGATGGAGGCGATGGCGATGCCGAAGCAGTTCGGCTTCCTGACGCTGGCGATCAACCCCGACGACCTGCGTGCCGGCTTCGATGCGGCGGTCGAGCACCGGCTGCACCTGCTCGACGGCGACGCCGACGACGTGGTGCCGGGGCTGCACGCGCGCGACGGCAAGGGGCACACGCTCGGCTCGCAGTTCTTCGCGGTCGAGACCGCGCGCGGCCGCCTGGTCGTCTCGGGCGACTGCGTGTATTCGCTGAAGAACCTGCGCGGCCATGCCGACGACGGTGTCTATGCGCCGCTGGCCTTCGGTGTCGGCGCGATCTGGGACCAGCTGATCGCCATGGATCGCATCCAGAAGGAGATCGCCGGCGACACCGGCCGGCTGATCATCCTGCACGACTTCAGGCGCTGGCAGGGGCTGCCGGTGGTCAAGCAGGTCGACGGCTTCGTTATCGTCAAGGCGGCGTGACCCGGCCGGTCGCAGGCACGAGAAAGGCATTGCAAATACAGTTCGCTCTCGTCGCAAATTTCTATTGAATTCGAACAATATTCGCCGGTGGCTTGTGCGGTCTTCCTTGCAAAGTCGGGCGGGTTTTGCGAGTGTTTCCTTGCTGCCGCTGCGGAACTCCCGACAACGGCCGCGGGAATTGGCGGCGCTGCGGCGCCGACCCCGGGCGAACAGCCCGAAACCCGGTGCCCCAGGCCGCGTCAGACAACCCGGCTTCCTCACTTTACGGCCCCCGGCGATCGCCGGGGGCCTTTTGTCTTGCGCGCCGCACCGGTAGCGGGCTTGCGCCACGACAACGCCCGGTTGTATCGTATTTCGCACAAATGCGGCGCATCGCGCGCCGCCGCCCGCGAGGACGCCGCCAGATGCGCCCCGGGGCACGCCAACCAGGCAGGGGGCAGGACCATGAAGGCACGCGACCACATCCGGCGTTTCGGCGCCGCGGAGGACGGGTCGGTCGTCGTCGAATACACGGTGCTGGTCGGCGCGATGGCCGCCGTGGTCATCGTCGCGATGGCCGAATTCGGACAGGTCGTCAGCGGGCTCTACGAAGGCGTCACCGCGGCGATCCGGACCGCAAGCTGAGGCGGCGGCCGGTCAGCCGAACCGGTTGCTGCGCGGGAAGCCGTTCGGCGGCAGCCGGCCGGCCTGGGCGCGCTTGCCGAGCCAGGGCGCCAGGTCGGTCTCGCGCCGCTCGCGGTCGCCCAGCCGCCAGCTCAGGCCTTCGGCCAGCGCGAACACCTTGAGGTCGGCCAGGCCGCCGTCCTTGTACTTCTGCAGCATGACGCCGCGGCCGCGTGCCAGTTCCGGCACCTCGTCCAGCGGGAACACCAGCAGCTTGCGATTCTCGCCCAGGGTGGCGACATGGTCGCCGTCGGCGACGACGCAGATCGACGCCTCGGTGTCGCCGGCCACGTTCAGCACCTGCCGCCCGGTGCGGGTCTGGGCGACGACGTCGCTCTCCGGCACCAGGAAGCCGCGGCCGTCGCTGGCCGCGACCAGCAGCCGGCGGCGCGGCCGGTGCACCATCATGGTGACGATGTCGTGGTCGTTGGCCAGGTCGATCATCAGCCGCACCGGCTCGCCGAAGCCGCGCCCGCCCGGCAGCTTGTCGGCCGACAGGGTGTAGAACCGGCCGTTGGTGGCGAACAGCAGCAGCTTGTCGGTGGTCTCGGCCGGCACGCGCAGGAACTCGCCGTCGCCATCCTTGTAGCGCTGTTCGGAATCGGCCGGCAGGTGGCCCTTGGCGGCGCGGATCCAGCCCTTCTTCGACAGCAGCACGGTGATCGGCTCGCGCTCGACCATCGCCTCGATCGGCACGTCGGCGGCGATCGGCGCGGCGACCGGTGTGGTGCGGCGGCGCCCGATGGCGTCGTCGGCGCCGAACTTCTTGCGGATCTCGCCGATCTGCGCCGCGATCCGGGCCGCGCGCAGGGCCGGGTCGCGGACCAGGGTCTTCAGCTCCTTCTGCTCGCGCTCCAGCCCCTTGACCTCCTTGCGGATTTCCATCTCTTCCAGTCGGCGCAGGCTGCGCAGCCGCATGTTGAGGATCGCCTCGGCCTGCACGTCGCTGAGATCGAAGGCCGCGATCAGTGCCGGCTTCGGCTCGTCCTCCTCGCGGATGATGCGGATCACCTCGTCGAGGTTGAGATAGGCGACCATGTAGCCGCCGAGCACCTCCAGCCGGTGGGCGATCCGGTCGAGCCGGTGCTGGCTGCGCCGGACCAGCACCTCGTCGCGGTGCTCCAGGAAGGCGACCAGCACCTCCTTCAGCGACATCACCCGCGGCGTGCGATGCTTGTCGAGCACGTTCATGTTGAGGCCGATCCGCGCCTCCAGTTCGGTCTGGCGGAACAGTGCCTCCATCAGCATCTCGGGCTCGACGTTGCGGCTGCGCGGCTCCAGCACCAGCCGGATGTCCTCGGCGGACTCGTCGCGCACGTCGCCCAGCATCGCCACCTTGCGGTTGACGATCAGGTCGGCGATGCGCTCGACCAGCTTCGACTTCTGCACCTGGTAGGGGATCTCGGTGACGACGATCTGCCAGGTGCCGCCCTTCTGCCGTTCCACCTCCCAGCGAGCACGGATGCGGAAGTTGCCGCGGCCGGTCTCGTAGGCGGCGAGGATCGCCTCCGGGTCCTCGGCCAGGAGCCCGCCGGTGGGCAGGTCCGGTCCCTTGATGTGCTGCAGCAGGTCGGCGACCGTTGCCTCCGGCCGTTCGATCAGGTGCAAGAGCGCGCCGCATAGCTCGCCCGCGTTGTGCGGCGGGATCGAGGTGGCCATGCCGACCGCGATGCCGGCCGCGCCATTGGCCAGCAGGTTGGGGAACGCCGCCGGCAGGACCACCGGCTCCCTGTCGTCGCCGTCGTAGGTCTCGCGGAAATCGACGGCGTCCTCGTCGATCCCGTCCAGCATCGCCTCGGCGATCGCGGTCAGCCGCGCCTCGGTGTAGCGCATCGCCGCGGCGTTATCGCCGTCGACGTTGCCGAAGTTGCCCTGGCCGTCGACCAGGGGGTAGCGCTGCGAGAATTCCTGCGCCAGCCGCACCATGGCGTCGTAGATCGCGGCGTCGCCGTGCGGGTGGTACTTGCCCATCACGTCGCCGACGATGCGGGCGCATTTCTTGAAGCCGGAGTTCGGGTCCAGCTTCAGCTCGCGCATCCCGTACAGGATGCGCCGGTGCACCGGCTTCAGGCCGTCGCGCACGTCCGGCAGCGAGCGGGCGGTGATGGTGCTGAGCGCGTAGGACAGGTAGCGTTCGCCCAGCGCCTCGGACAGGGCGACGTCGCGGATCTCGGCGGGGCGGTCGTCGGGGGTCAAGACGGCTCGCTTTCCGGCTGCGGGCGAATCACAGGCGTCATCATTCCCCTAGATGCATCAAAACCGGTCGATGCGGTAAGGCTTCGCGTCCACCGGCG
Source organism: Alphaproteobacteria bacterium (assembly GCA_041396705.1). Taxonomy (NCBI): domain Bacteria; kingdom Pseudomonadati; phylum Pseudomonadota; class Alphaproteobacteria; species Alphaproteobacteria bacterium. Next base: position 100,253 of record JAWKYB010000014.1, on the reverse strand, counting down.
ACGGCCGGCCGCCGATCATGGCGGCGACCATCCGGCCGGTGATCGCCGCCAGGGTCAGGCCGAGATGCTGGTGGCCGAAGGCGAACCACGTGTTCGGCAGCCGTGGCGACGGGCCGATCGCCGGCAGCGAATCCGGAAATGTCGGCCGGAACCCCATCCAGCGCGCCGCCCCCGCCTCGCCGAGGCCGGGCAGCAGGTCGCGGGCGTGGCGCAGCAACATCTCGGCCCGGCGCCAGTCGGGCGGCGCTTTCAGCCCGCCCAGCTCCACCGTGCCGGCCAGCCTGAGCCCTGTCGCCATCGGGGTCAGGAAGAACTTGCGGTCGCCGTCGAGCAAGGGTCGGCGCAGCGCAATGCCCGGATCGGGCAGGTGGACGTGATAGCCGCGCTCGGTGTCGAGCGGCACCCGGTGGCCGAGCGCGGCGGCCAGCGGCTTCGACCAGGCGCCGCCGCACAGCAGCAGGCGTTCGACCGGGATCGGGCCGCTGTCGGTGGCGAGGCTGCGCGGCCCGGACTCGCCGACATCGATCGCGCCGACGTCTGCGCGGACCAGCGTTCCGCCGTTGCGCCGGAAGGCCTCGGCCAGCCGCTGGACGACCAGCAGCGGCTCCAGCGCCTGGGCCGACTCCGGATAGAGCACTCCGCGGGCGAGGCCGGGTGCCAGCGCCGGCTCCTGCTGACGCAGCTCCTCCGCCGCGAGCTCATCGACCGCGACGCCCAGCGCCCGTTGGCGCTGGCGCTCGCCGGCATCGGCGCGGAAGCCGGACTCGCTGCGATAGGCGGCGAGCCAGCCGCGGCGCTCGATCAGTTCCGGCGCCTCGATGGCGTCGAGCAGGTCGCGCCAGGCGTCGAGCGCCGGCGCGGTCAAGGCCGCGATGGCGGCGCCGAGCCGGTCGACGCGGGCCGGCGCGGCGTTGGCCAGGAAGCGGAGCAGCCAGGGCGTCAGCGTCGGCAGGTAGCCCCAGCGGATCGCCAGCGGCCCGGTCGGGTCGAGCAGCATGCGCGGCACTCGGCGCAGGATGCCCGGGGTGGCCACCGGCAGCACATGGTCGACGGCGATGATGCCGGCGTTGCCGCGCGAGCAGCCTTCGCCGGGCGGGCCGCGGTCGACCACCTGCACGCGATGGCCGTCGCGCTGCAGCTGCACGGCACAGGCCATGCCGACCACGCCGGCGCCGACGATGGTGACGGTGGCGTCGCTCACGATGCCCGCCGCGGCGCCGGCCGGCGGCTCAGCCGGTCGACCAGCCGTGCGCGCGCCTCCGGCATCCGCCGCTCCGGCGGCTGGAAGATGTGGGCGTCGAGGAAGTGCCCGGTCAGCCGCAGGCCGTCGGCGATCGCCTCGGCATCGGCCGCGGCCCCGGGCGTGTGCAGGAAGGCGGGCAGGGGCAGCAGCCGGTCGGCGAAGCGGCCGGCGCCGGCGCCGCTGACCGCCCGTCCGGTCCGTGGCGACACGAAGACCAGGCCATCCGTCTCGCCGGTGACGGCGCATTCGGACAGGTCGAGCCCGAAGCCGAGCTCGGCGAGATAGTCGACCTCCCATGCCACATAGGCGGCCCGCCAGTCCGGCGTGCCGGCGGCGATGCGGTCCAACAGCCCGGCCAGGCGCTGGTACAGCGACGGCATCGGCAGCCGCTCGGGCAGGCCCACCTCGCACAGGGCGCAGGCGCTGGCCAGCGCGGCCAGCGCATCGGCATCGGCCAGGCAGCGAGCGGCGCGCGCGCCGGTCAGCTCGCAGGTGAAGCTGCCGAGATGGTCTGCCAGCCGTGCGCGCCAGTGAGCGGCCAGCTGGTTGCCGGGCTGGAAATCGCCGCGCCGCCGCGGGCCGGCGCCGCCGCGGGCGAGGCCGGCATGCCGGCCGTGCACCTGGCTGAACAGGCTGACCAGCAGCGAGGATTCGCCGTGCGGCCGCGCCGCGATCACGATTGCCTCGTCATGCCATTCCATGGCCGCCGTTGTAGGCCCGGCGTCACGGCGGGTCCAGCGGGTCGGTCAGCCCGCGGCCGCCGTGACCGGCCGCAGGTTCACCACCGGCCCGCCCGCCGCAGCGGCGTCGTCGCGGTCGTGGGTGGCGAGCAGCGCGGGAATCGCCCGGGCGCTGATGTGATCGACGACAAAGGCGCGAAAGCGCTGGCGCAGGTCGATGTCGAGGCGCGCGAACGGCTCGTCGAGCAGCACGGCCCGCGGCTCGGCCAGCAGGGTGCGCATCAGCGCCACGCGGGCGCGCTGGCCGCCGGACAGGGTGGCCGGATCGCGCCCCGCGAAGCCGGCCAGGCCGGCCTCGGCCAGCGCGGCGTCCACGCGGCTGCGGCGGGTGGCCCGGTCAAGCCCGCCGGACAGGCCGAAGGCGAGGTTCTCGCCCACCGACATGTGCGGGAACAGCAGGTCGTCCTGGAACAGGATGCCGATCCGGCGGCGCTCGGGCGGAAGGCCGGTAACGTCGTCGCCGCCGAGCCCGATGCGCCCGCGGCCGTGCAGCCCCGGCGGCAGCGCGCCGCTGACCCAGGCGATCAGGCTGGACTTGCCGCTGCCGCTCGGCCCCATCACGCTGACGACCTCGCCCGCCGCGACGGCAAGATCGAGCGGCGCGAACAGCGGGCCGGCCGCGGTCGCGACCGTCACGCCGGCCAGGTGCAAGGCCGCGGCCGTCACCAGCCTGCCCGCATGCCCAGGCGGTTGCGGAACAGCAGCGCCGGCACCGCCGCCGCCAGCGCGAAGCCGGCAAAGGGCAGGGCGGACTGCAGCACGGCATGGATGCCGATCAGGCGGCGGTCGCCGCCCGCCGACAGGGTCACAGCCTCGGTGGTCAGCGTGACGATGCGGCCCGCGCCGGCGAACACCGTCGGCAGGTACTGGGCGACGCTGACCGAGAAGCCGACGGCGGCAGCGACCAGCGTTGCGCGCAACAGCAACGGCAGGCGGACCCGCGCGAACTGGCGCCAGGGCGAGGCGCCGAGGCCGACGGCGGCGCGGCGATAGCGCGGGTCGAGGGCGCGGGCCGGCTCCGCCATCGACAGATAGACATAGGGCAGGACGAACAGCAGGTGGCTCCACAGCACCGCCAGCCAGTGGCCGTCGAGCTGCAGCCGGACCAGCAACTGCTGCACCCCGAACAGGAAGCAGACCTGCGGCACCAGCAGCGGGGCGTAGAGCAGCCACAGCGCGCGCCGGGGTGCGGCGCCATGGGCCCGGTCTTCGTTCTCCAGGCAGGCCAGCACCGCGACAAGGGCGACCGCGACTGCGCCGGCTCCGATCGCGAGCGTCGCCAGGAACGGCCGCGCGACGCCGTTGCCGGCCTCGGCCCAGCGCGCGATCGACCACTGCGCCGGCAGGCTGTCCGGGAAGCGCCACTGGCCGGCGACCGACCACAGCAGCATGCCCGCGCTGGCCAGCATGGCCAGCAGCACCAGCGTCACCATCGCGGTTCCCGCCGCCGGCCGCAGGCCCGGCGGATCGGCGCGGCGGCCGCGGCCTCGCCACGCCCGTGCGGCGGCGGCGCACGCCCGCTCCAGGCCAAGCCAGACGGCCATCGCCGCCAGGGTCAGCGCCAGCAGCAGGCAGGCGCCGGCGGCGGCCTGCGCCCGCATGCCAGCCTCTGCGTCCTGGGCCCAGCGCAGCACCAGCACACCCAGGGTGGGCGGCGTGGTCGGCCCCAGCACCAGCGCCATGTCGACGACCGACAGCGAAAGGCGAGCACGGCGAAGACCGGCAGCCGCAGTTGGCGATAGACCGCGGGCCAGACCGTCGCCAGCCAGGCCGTGGCCGGCGGGTGCCCAGGCTGCGCGCCACCGCCACCCGGCGGGCGGCGTCGACCTGGCCAAGTGCGGCCAACGTCATCAGGAACAGGTAGGGCACTTCCTTGACCACCAGACCGACGATCAGCGCCAGGCCGAGCGGATCCTGGACCAGGGTCAGGTCGGGCGGGCGGTCGAGGCCGGTGGCCCAGGGCGAGGCCAGGCGCATCAGCAGGCCGCTCGGCGCCAGCAGGAAGGCGAGGCCGACTGCGACGGCGGCGTGCGGCACCGCCAGGATCGGGCCGAGCAGGCGGCGCAGGGCCCGGAACGACGGCCGGTCGTGGAAGGCGGCACAGGCCGCCATCACCAGCAGCAGCGACAGCGCGGTCGCGACCAGTCCGACCGCGAACGCCAGCGACGCGGTGGACCAGGCCCGGCGCGTCCAGCAGCGCCCGCCGCCTGCAGCCCGAAGCCGCCGTCGGGTCCGGTGAAGGCGGGGATGGCCATGGCGGCGAGGCCGGCCGCGACCGGCGCCAGCACCAGCGCCAGCGTGAGAGCAGCGGCGCCGCTCGGCATGGCGAGCGTCCGGCCGGCGGCAGGCCGGCCGTCAGCGGGCGTAGCGCCGCTGCCACTCCGCCTCGAGCGCGGTGGTCCAGTCCGGGTGCGGTTCCACCAGCACCGGGCCCATCGCGGCCGGCGGGATGTCGGCGACGCCCAGCGGCAGGGCGTCGAACAGGGCGCGGTCGGCGGGCGACAGGCGGTCGAGGTCGAGCACGTGGGTCGCCCCAGACCGAGGGTCGCCTGGCCGCTCGCGCCGCGGGCGACAGCAGGAAGTCCGCCACCACCATCGCGCCGGCCGGGCTGCTGACGTTGTAGGGGATCGCGACGAAATGGGTGTTGCCGATGCTGCCGCCGTCGAACTCGTAGCTGCGCGCACTTTCGGGCAGCAGGCCCTGGGCGATCGCCGCCGACGCCTCGCCGGGATTGAACGCCATTGCGATGTCGGTCTCGCCGTCGTTCATCAGCTGGCGCGCGGCGGGATAGCTCGCCGGGAACGCCGCGCCGCCGCGCCACAGATTCGGGTGCAGCTCGTCCAGGCAGGCCCACAGCCGCTCGGTCGCCGCGGCAAAGGCCGCGTCATCGACCGGCGGGGCCGCGAACAGGCTGCGCTCGGTGGTCATCGACAGAAGCAGCTGCTTGACGAAGGCGGTGCCGACGAAATCCGGCGGCGCCGGATAGGTGAACCGGCCGGGATTGGCCGCGGCCCAGGCCAGCAGGTCGCGCGGCGTGCGCGGCGGCTCCGGCACCGTCGCGCTGTCGGCGATGAACACGAACCGGGCCATGCCCCAGGGCGACTCCATGCCGTCCACCGGCAGGCTGAAGTCGACCTGGGTGGTCGGCTTGTCGGCGATGTCGACCAGCGCCGCGTGGGGCAGCATGGGGACGAACGGGCCGAACAGCAGACCGCCAAGCCGCATGGCGGCGTAGTTCTCGCCGTTGATCCAGACCAGATCGACGCTGCCGCCCGCATCGCGGCCGACGCTCTGCTCGGCGCGCACGCGCGCGACCGCCTCGGCGGTATCGCTCAGCTTCACATGCACCAGAGTCACGCCGTAGCGCGCCGCCACTTCCGCGCCGACCCAGGCGATGTAGTCGTTGATCTTGGCGTCGCCGCCCCAGGCGTTGAAATAGACGGTGCTGCCGCGCGCCGCAGCCTCGACCGCGGTCCAGTCGGCAAAGTCGGCCGGGTTCGGCCGCTCGTCCGCCGATGCCGCGTTGCCGGCCATCGCCAGGCCCGCGGTCAGGGCGAAACCGGCCCCGCGCATCGCGCTGCGCCAACCGTTTGCTGCCTGCATCGTGCAATTCCGTGTCCAGGGTGCGCCGACGGCCCCGCGCCGGCATTTCCGGCGGCGACACTAGCACGGCGGCGGCCGGCCCGCCGCACACAGTGGCTGACGCCGGCGTGTACGTCAGGCGTTGTAGTCCAGGCCCCAGGCGGCGAAACGCTCCGGGTCGTCGAGCCAGCGCTCGCGGACCTTGACGAACAGGAACAGGTGGACCTTGCGCTCGAGCTCGCGCGCGATCTCGGCCTGCGCGGCCAGCCTGACGGCCTGGATTTCCGCGCCGCGCTTGCCGAGCACGATGCCCTTGTGGCCCGGCCGGGTGACGTAGATGGTCTGGTCGATGCGCACGCTGCCGTCGTCGAACTCCTGCCAGCCGTCGGTCTCCACGGTCAGCGCATAGGGCAGTTCCTGGCGCAGGCGCAGGAACAGCTTCTCGCGCGTGATCTCGGCGGCCATCAGCCGCTCCGACAGGTCGGACAGCTGATCCTCCGGATAGTGCCACGGGCCTTCCGGCATCCGCGCGGCCAGGTGCGCGGCGAGGTCGGCAACGCCGTCGCCGGTCTCGGCCGAGATCATGAAGGTGGCGTCGAAGCGGCCGCGCGCGTTCAAGGCGGCGGCGCGGGCCAGCAGGTCCTGCGGCTTGACCAGGTCGATCTTGTTGAGCACCAGGATGGCGGACCGGTCGGCGGCGACCAGCCGGTCGACGATCGCCAGGTCCTCGTCGGTGATGCGCCGGCAGTCGACCAGCAGTGCCACCACATCGGCGTCCTGGGCGCCGGTCCAGGCCGCCGCCACCATCGCCCGGTCCAGGCGCCGGCGCGGCGCGAAGATGCCCGGCGTGTCGATGAACACGATCTGGGTGTCGCCCAGGGTGGCGACGCCGCGCACTTGGGTGCGGGTGGTCTGCACCTTCGGCGTGACGATGGAGACCTTGGCGCCGACCAGGCGGTTGATCAGGGTCGACTTGCCGGCGTTGGGCGCCCCGATCAGGGCGACGAAGCCGCAGCGGGTGGCGCCGGCACCGTCGCTCATGCGTCGCGGTCGGCCGCCGCGTCGTCGCCGTTGGCGTCCGGCTTGCCGCGCTCCTGCTCGGCCAGGCCGAGCATGCGCTCGGCAGCGATGCGGGTGGCCACGCGCTTGGACGGACCTTCGCCGCGCCGGGCGGGCAGCCCTCGACCCGGACCTCGACCACGAAGGTCGGCGCGTGGTCGGGCCGCTGCGCTCGATCTCCAGATATTCCGGCAGCGGACGGCCGCGGGCCTGCGCCCATTCCTGCAATGCGGTCTTCGGGTCGCGCGGCGGCGCCGGATCGGCCTCCAGCAGCGGTTCCCAGTAGCGGGAAACGAAGACGCCGGCCGCGTCCAGGCCGCCGTCGAGGTACAGCGCACCGATCACCGCCTCGCAGCAGTCGGCGAGCACGCCCGGGTTGGCCAGCAGGTCCTGGTTGGCGTCCGGGCCGGCCACGCGGATATGGGCACCGAGGTCGATCAGCGCGGCGACGTCGGCCAGGGCCTCGCGGCGCACCAGCGCGGCGTGGCGCTTGGCCAGCGCGCCCTCGGCCTCGTCCGGAAAGCGGTGGTACAGCATGTCGGCGACCACGACGCCGAGCACCCGGTCGCCGAGGAACTCCAGCCGCTGATAGGGGGACGCCTCGCCGCTGGCGCGCAGGCTGACATGGGTCAGCGCGTCGGCCAGCAGCTGCGCGTTGTCGAATTCATGGCCGAGGGCAGGGTAGAGCGCAGAGAGCCCGTCCGGGGCCGGCGCCTTGGCCGCGCACGGCCCGCCGGTGGCCGTCACCCGATTCCGTTGAACAGCCGGACCCAGCGTGTTGCGGCTGGCCACTTCCAGATCTCCCACAGCTCGGCCGACCCGTCGGTCGAGTAGAAGATGAACTCCGCCCGCCCGACCAGGTTCTCGAACGGCACGAAGCCGACATTGGCACGGCTGTCGAGCGAGTTGTCGCGGTTGTCGCCCATCGCGAAGAAGTGCCCCTCGGGCACGACGAACTCGCGCGTGGTGTCCAGCGGGCGGTTGTCGCCTTCCTCGTAGATCGGGTGCTGCACGCCGTTGGGCAGGGTCTCGATGTATTCGGTGACGGAGCGGTCGACGCCGTTGCCGTCCTCCGCGGCGACCGGGCCGACCTCCTCGCGCTGCACCGGCACGCCGTTGATGTGGAGGATTCCGCCGATCATCTGGATGCGGTCGCCGGGCAGGCCGATCACGCGCTTGATGTAGTCCTGCGAGGTGTCGCTCGGCAGCTTGAACACGACGACGTCGCCCTGCTCCGGCGTCGATTCGAGGATGCGGCCATCGAACAGGTCCGGCGAGAACGGCAGCGAATAGCGGCTGTAGCCATAGCTGTACTTGGAGACGAACAGGTAGTCGCCGACCAGCAGCGTCGGCTTCATCGACCCGCTGGGGATGTTGAACGGCTCGAACGCCACGGTGCGGACCACCAGCGCAATCAGCACGGCGTAGATGATCGTGTGGATCGTCTCGCCAAGGCCCGAGCGCTTGGCCTTCACCTTCTTGGTCGCGATTGAGATGGCAAATCCCCTGTGGCTGCCGGCGGCCGGTCTCGGGGCGGCGGCGTCAATGCGCCTTGCACATATACATCCGACCCGCCCGGCGCAAGGTGTTATCCGGGCTGCGCCGCGGCCCCCGCGTCGGGTTCGGGAACGGCGGAAATGATGACCATGGCCTGGGCCAGCGGGTATTCGTCGGTGATGGTCAGCGCGATCTCGGCCCGGTGGCCGGCGGGCAACAACCGGGCCAGCCGGTCGGCCGCGCCGCCGGTCAGCGTCATGGTCGGTTGCCCCGACGGCAGGTTGATCACGCCCATGTCGCGCCAGTAGACGCCCTGGCGCAGGCCGGTGCCCAGGGCCTTGGAACAGGCCTCCTTGGCGGCATAGCGCTTGGCATAGCTGTCGGCCCGCCGCGCCCGCCGGTCCGACTTGGCCTGCTCGACCTCGGTATAGCAGCGCTGGGTGAAGCGGTCGCCGAAGCGCTCCAGCGTGCGCTCGACCCGGCGGATGTCGATGATGTCGATGCCGATGCCGATGATCATGGCCTGGTCCGTTCCCCCGGCATCAGCCCTGCTGCCGCTCGACCGTGCCGATCGCCTTGTTCGACCGCAGGTCGGCGATGACGTCGTTGAGGTGGGCGGTGTCCTTCACCTCGATGTCGACCAGCATGTCGAAGAAGTCGATCGACCGGTTGGTGATCTTCAGGTTGGTGATGTTGCCGTTGTTCTTGGCAATGATGGTGGTCAGCGTGCCCAGGCTGCCCGGCCGGTTGTCGATGACCACGTGCAGCCGGCCGACGAACGGGTTGTGGCCGTCGCCGTTCGGCGTCCAGTAGACGTCGAGGAAGCGCTCCGGCGTATCCATGAACCGCTCCAGGGTGGCGCAGTCCTCGGTATGGATGGTGACGCCCTTGCCGGTGGTGACGATGCCGCGGATGCGGTCGCCGGGCAGCGGGTGGCAGCAGCGCGCGAAATGCAGCGCCAGGCCGGGGATCAGGCCGCCGATCGGCACGCCCTTGTCGACGACGTCGTTACGATGCTCGGCCTCGTGCGGCGCGCCCGGCTGCGGCCGCGGCTTCTGCGGGTGGGCGGCGTCGGGGAACACCGCGTGCAGCACCTCGTTCGCGGTGCGCAGGCCCTCGCCGACGACGGCGTAGAGGTCGTCCACCGTCTCGACATGGCAGTGCTCGAACGCGCGTGCCAGCAGCTTGTCCGACAGCGCGTGGCCCTCCTGGCGGAAGGTGCGCTGCAGCATGGTGCGGCCGAGGTCGATGTATTCCTCGCGCTTCTGGGTGCGGATGAACCGGCGGATGCGGGCCCGCGCCTTGCCGGTGACGACGAACCGCTCCCAGGTCGGCGACGGCGTCTGCGCGCGGTTGGTGGTGATCTCGACCTGGTCGCCGTTGGCCAGCGCGGTGCGCAGCGGCATCAGCCGGCCGTTGATCTTCGCGCCGGTGCAGTGGTCGCCGACCTCGGAGTGCACGGCATAGGCGAAATCCACGGGCGTCGAGCCGCGCGGCAGGTCGATCAGGTCACCCTTCGGGGTGAAGCAGAACACCCGGTCGGAGAACATCTCCAGCTTGGTATGCTCGAGGAAATCCTCGGGGCTGGCGGCCTGTTCCAGGATCTCCAGGAAATCCTGCAGCCAGCGATAGCGCCTGCCGTCCGGCACCGCGCCGCCCTGCTTGTACTCCCAGTGCGCCGCGACGCCGCGCTCCGCCTGGTCGTGCATCTGCACGGTGCGGATCTGCATCTCGATCCGCTGCTTCTGCGGGCCGATGACGCCGGTGTGGATCGACTGGTAGCCGTTGGCCTTCGGCGTGGAGATGTAGTCCTTGAACCGCCCCGGCACCACGGGGTACTGGCTGTGGATCACGCCCAGCACCTGATAGCAGTCGGGCACGCTGTGCGTGACGACGCGGAACGCCATGATGTCGGACAGCTGCTCGAAGCCGACATTCTTGTGCTGCATCTTGCGCCAGATCGAGTAGGGCGACTTCTCGCGGCCGGACACCTCGCACACGATCCTGGCCTCGCCGAGCACGCGGCCGAGCTCGCCGATGATCGCCTGCACCGTCGACACGCCGGACTCGTCGTGCAGGTAGTTCAGCCGCGCCACCACCGATTCCCGGCCGTCCGGGTTCAGCTCGGCGAACGCCAGGTCCTCGAGCTCCGCCTTGATCGAGTTGAGCCCGATGCGCTCGGCCAGCGGCACGAAGATGTCCATCGTCTCGCGCGCCACCCGGCGCCGCTTCTCCTCCGAGCCGACATAATGCAGCGTGCGCATGTTGTGCAGCCGGTCGGCCAGTTTGACCAGCAGCACGCGGATGTCCTCCGACATCGCGATCACCAGCTTGCGGAAATTCTCCGCCTGCTTGGTGTGGTCGGACTGCAGCTCGATGCGCGACAGCTTGGTGACGCCGTCGACCAGGCGCCGGATCTCCGGCCCGAACAGCGCCTCGATGTCGTGCAGGGTGTAGTCGGTGTCCTCGACCACGTCGTGCAGCAGCGCGGTCACGATCGAGGCGGTGTCGAGCTTGAGGCCGGTCAGGATGCCGGCCACTTCGAGCGGATGCGAGAAATAGGGGTCGCCGCTGGCCCGCTTCTGGCTGCCGTGCGCCTGCATCGCGAACACATAGGCCTTGTTGAGCGCGGCCTCGTCGGCCGACGGGTCGTAGGCCCGCACCCGCTCCACCAGTTCGTACTGGCGCATCATGCGCGGGCCGGCCGGGCGGGCAGGCGCCGAGGCGTTCGGCGCTGCGGCCCGGTCGGCCACCGTTCTGTCGTCTACTGCCTGCGCCTGCTCCAAATGCGCATCAGCCTTCACATCTGCGCCGTCGGCCCCCGCCGGCGCGGGCCGGGCGGCGGCGGTCAGTCGTCCATCGCGGCCGGGTCGTCCTCGAACGACGCCATGCCGGCGCCGATGGTCTCGTCCTCGTCTTCGTCGTCCGCCGGCGAAGCCTCGACGTCCGGCACCATCTCCATGTCGGCATTGGGCAGCAAGGTTAGCTCATCGTCGTCCGGTTCATCAACGTCGGGCTGGCGCTGCAGCGAATGGACCAGTGCGTCGCGCAGCCGTTCGGACTCGACGTCGATGTCCGCGATCTCGCGCAGGGCGACCACCGGGTTCTTGTCGTTGTCGCGATCGACCTTGGTGCCGGCGCCCGCGGCGATTTCGCGCGCGCGGTGGGCGGCAAGCATGACCAGCTCGAACCGGTTGGGAATCCGCTCGACGCAATCTTCGACGGTCACGCGGGCCATGAGGCAAACCCCTTGTCTGTTGGAAAGCCGGACTGTATATCCTCCTTCCATTCGGAACTCAAGGTCGACCCGGCATCAATTGATTCGGTGCCGACTGTTGGCCTTGTTCATTGCCTGCCGCCCGGATGGGTGGTGACGGTGCAGGTATTCGTAACGGCGCGGCAGAGTCCGTCCGTGTGCGCTGCGACGGTTAGGGATACACCGACGCAGCCGCTTCAATATCTGTTCTGTCGAACACAATAGGAATGCTGATGGCTAGGTCTATCCCTGGTGGGAAGTTCTATGAGGACGAACGCGTCGCTATCTTCATCGATGGGGCAAATCTCTACGCAGCGGCACGATCGTTAGGTTTCGACATTGACTACAAAAAGCTGCTGGAACTGTTCAGGCTGAATACAAGGCTTGTTCGTGCGTTCTATTATACGGCGCTGGTCGAGGACCAGGAGTATTCACCGATCCGCCCGCTGGTCGACTGGCTCGACTACAACGGTTACACCATGGTCACCAAGCCGACCAAGGAGTTCACCGACGCCACCGGCCGGCGCAAGATCAAGGGCAACATGGACATCGAGCTGGCGACCGACGTGATGGAGATCGCCGAGCGGGTCGACCATGTCGTGATCTTCTCGGGCGACGGCGACTTTCGCCGCCTGGTCGAGGCGGTGCAGCGCAAGGGCGTGCGGGTGTCGATCGTCTCCACCATCCGCTCGCAGCCGCCGATGGTGGCCGACGAGTTGCGCCGCCAGGCGGACGTGTTTGTCGAGTTGGAGCAGCTGGCGGATTCGATCCGCCGGTCGCATGCCGGCCGCCCGGACAACCGCGAGGACCGGCGCACGGCGGCGCGGCCAGCGGTCGAGGAAGACGAGTACGACGAGGACGACGAGGACCTCGAGGACGACGAGTATTACGACGACGAGGACGACCTCGACGACGAGCCCGTGCGCTGAGCGGTGGCGGCGTCCGCGGCGGAACCGGGCCGCGATTGCATACTTTGTCCGCGGCTGGCCGGCTTCCGGCGTGACAACCGGGCCCGGTTTCCCGGCTATCATAACGCGCCGGTGCCGAGCTTCGGGCCGGCCGACGCGCGGCTGCTGATCGTCGGCCTGGCGCCGGGCCTGCACGGCGCCAACCGCACCGGCCGGCCGTTCACTGGCGACTATGCCGGCGACCTGCTCTATGCGACCTTGCTCGAATTCGGCTTCGCATGCGGCAGGTACGACCGCGATCCTGCCGACGGACTGACCCTGGTCGACTGCATGATCACCAATGCGGTGCGCTGCGTGCCGCCGGAGAACAAGCCGGTGGGCGCGGAGTTCGGCGCATGCCGGCCGTTCCTGGCCGCCACGATTGCCGGCCTGCCACGGCTGCGGGTCATTGTCGCCCTGGGCACCGGTTCGCACGGGTCGGTACTGCGCGCGCTGGGCCGGCGGCAGGCGGACTGCAAGTTCGGCCACGCGGCAATTCACGACCTCGGCGACGGTCTGACGCTGGCCGACAGCTATCACTGCTCGCGCTACAACACCAACACCGGCCGGCTGACCGAGGCGATGTTCCACGACGTGTTCCGCGCCGTGCGCGGCCTGATCTAGCCGGCGTCTATTCGCGGGCGGCGTCGTTCTCGCACAGCCCGGCTCCCAGCCGGGTCGTTGCCCGTCGCCACGAGCCGATGGTGCCGTCGGCGTCGATCACCAGCGTCCACTCGCAGCTTTGCGTCTTGTCGTCCACCGTCTCCGACCAGCGATAGGTGAGCTCCTTGCGGCCGTCGCCATAGCCGTAGGTGCTGGACGGCGGGCCCCAGGCGGCGACCGCGTCGCGGGCGCTACGCCCGATGAAACCGTTCAGGGTCTCGGCGTCGCGGCTTTCCGCCCAGCGGGTCCCGTCGGCACAGCCGCTCAGCGCCAGCGCCAGTACGGCCGCCACGGCGCATTGCGCCGACGTTGCCGGCGACGTCTCAGCTGAGCCCGTCCATGATGTCATGGCAGGGTTGGCCGCGTCGTTGATGAAGGACATGTGCCAGTCGACCACCGTGCCGGCGGAATTGAGGTCGAGCGTGATCTCGCAATGCCATTCCTCCTGCCAGCTCTCCTGCCAGTAGCCGTATTCCCAGGTGACGGCGCGCGTTCCGTCGGCATATTCGTAGACGTCGTCCGGCCGGCCCCAGCGTCCGATGATGTCGCGCTCGTTCTGTCCGATCGCCTGGTCCAGCCGCTCCGACGCGGTCGGTCCCTGCGGGCCGACGCCCGGAACGCAGGCGGACAGGGCGAACGTCGCGGCGGCAAGCAAAGGCAAAGCGGGACGAAGTGGCGAATGGCTGCGCCGATCTGACATGGGACCTCCGATTTGGGCAAGAATAACGAGGCGGGATGAGCCGAGACGAACGAGTGTGCCGTCGTGCGGCAGTCCAGTGCAATAGCCGGTCCGTTCGGCGGCACTGTGTCGATGGCGGCCACCTTTGTGCCATCTTCGCCGCATAGGGCTGTCGGCAAGGGCGGTGACGCTTCCAGCGGAAGGAATGGACGATGCGGCGATCCTTGCTGTGGGCGGCCGTTGCGCTGCTGCCCCTTGGCTGGTCTGGCGAGGGCGCGGCGCAGCAGCCTGGCCACCTGTGTGTCGGGGTCGGGCTGACCGCACGCGAGCAGGCGGCCAACACGCCCTATACCCTGAAGCTGATCTACGCCGAGCCGGACGGCCACTTCCTGGCCGACGTGCTGACCCGGATCAGCGATGCGGCCGGCAATGTCGTGCTGGAAACCGGTTGCGACGGGCCGTGGCTGCTGGTCGACCTGGCGCCGGGCCGTTATCGCGTGACCGCGACGTTCGCCGGCGAGACCAGGACGGTCGACGTCAGCGTCGGCACGCAGAAGCGCGACCAGCTGATCACGTTCTGAACGGCGGCCGCCTTCAGCCGCGGTCGCGCATCACCCGCGCCTTCTCGCGCTGCCAGTCGCGTTCCTTCTCGCTCTGCCGCTTGTCGGCCTTGCGCTTGCCGCGCGCGACGCCCAGTTCGACCTTGGCGATGCCGCGGTCGTTGAAATAGATCGACAGCGGCACCAGGGTCACGCCCTCGCGCTGGATCGCGCCGATCAGCCGCGCGATCTCGCGGGCGTGCAGCAGTAGCTTGCGCGGCCGGCGCTCCTCGTGGCGCAGGAAGCCGACCGCCTTGCCGTACTCGGGGATGTAGGCCCCGAACAGCCACAGTGCGCCGTCGCGGTCGCCGGCATAGGAATCGCGCAGGTTGCCGCGGCCCTCGCGCAGCGACTTGACCTCGGTGCCGGTCAGCACGATGCCCGCCTCGAGCGTCTCGTCGATGAAATAGTCGTGGCGGGCCTTGCGGTTCTCGCAGGCCGTGCGGTGGGTGTGTCGCTGCTGGGCCATGGTGCCGCCGGCCTCCTGCCGAGGCCCGGATGCCGCTTTCAGGCGTTGCTGAGGCCGGCGAAGGCCATCGCGTCGCGCACGGCGGCCCGCGTCGTGTCGCGCACCGGCACCAGCGGCAGCCGCAGCTCCTCGGCGATCCTGCCCATCGTCGACAGCGCGTATTTCGCCGGCGCCGGGTTGCTTTCGATGAACAGGGCCTTGCTCAGCGGATAGAGCCGCTTGTTGATGGCGACCGCCGCCTTGATGTCGCCGCCGTCCCAGGCGTTGTACATTTCCGCGCACAGCCGCGGCGCCACGTTGGCGGTGACCGAGATGCAGCCGTGGCCGCCGCCGGCGTAGAAGGCCAGCGCGGTCGCGTCCTCGCCGGAAAGCTGGCAGAAATCCCAGCCGATCGCGGTGCCGGTTGCCAGCGGCCGGGCCAGGTCGGCGGTCGCATCCTTGACGCCGACGATGTTCGGGTGCCTGGCCAGCCGCGCCATCGTCTCCACCGACATGTCGACCACGCTGCGGCCGGGGATGTTGTAGATCAGGATCGGCAGGTCGACCGCGTCGGCGATCGCGGTGAAATGCGCGAACATCCCGTCCTGGGTCGGCTTGTTGTAGTAGGGCGTGACCACCAGCGCGGCATCGGCGCCCGCGGCCTTGGCATGGCGGGCCAGCGAGACCGCCTCGTCGGTCGCGTTCGAGCCGGCGCCCGCGATCACCGGCACCCGTTTCGCCGCGGCCTCGATGCACAGGTCGACCACCCGGTGGTGCTCGGCGTGGGACAGGGTCGGCGATTCGCCGGTGGTGCCGACGGGAACGATCCCGTGGGTCCCCTCGGCGATGTGCCATTCGACCAGTTGCTGGATCGCGGCCTCGTCGATCGCGCCGTTGCGGAACGGCGTGACCAGCGCCACGATGGACCCCTTGAACATTTTCTCGTGCTTCTCGATTGCGCTGCGAAACGGCCGGGCACCATAGCGACCGCGGCGCGGCCACGCAACGCACGCTTCGCGCCTCGGGGGTGGTGCAGCCGGGCGGGCTGCCGGTAGACTGGTGCGCGAGTCGGGTGCGTGCGCCGGCCCCCAGCGTCGCGCGTCGCGCCACGGCCTTTGCCAGCTGAGAGATGGAGACGGCGATGTCGCGTCGCGAGGGACCGGGCCGCCGCTGGCTCGTAGCCGCAATTCTGGCATTGATGCCGGCCTGCGCCGCCGCGCAGCAGCTGAGCGACACCGACCGCGCGACCTATGCTGCCGCCTTCCAGGCGCTGCGCCAGGCCGACCCGGCCGGTGCCGTGGCGCTCGCGGCCGGCGGCAGCGATCCGCTGCCGCGCAAGGTGATCGGCTGGCTGGCGCTGGGCGAGCGCGGCTATGGCGCCGCGCCCCGCGACCTGGTCGCCTTCGTCCAGGCCAACCCGGACTGGCCGCGGCTGAACAGCCTGCAGCGCCTGGCCGAGCGCGGGCTGGACGGATCGCTGCAGCCGGCCGAACTGATCGCCTTCTTCGACGCCCATCCGCCGCTGACCGGCGAGGGCTGGGCCGCCTATGTGTCCGCGCTGCTGGCCACCGGCCAGGCCGGCCGCGCCACCGGCGTGGCGCGCGACGGCTGGCGCGACGGCGAATTCGACGCCGCGGGTCAGACCGTGTTCCTTTCGGCCCACGCCAACCTGCTGCAGGCGCCGGACCATTACGCCCGCGCCGACCGACTGATGTGGGACGGCGAGGACGATGCGGCCGAACGCATGCTGCCGCTGCTCGACGCCGGCCATGCCGCGCTGGTCAATGCCCGGCTGCGGCTGATGCGCGGCCAGGGCGGCGTCGACGACGCGATCGCGGCCGTGCCGGCGGCGCTGCAGACGGACCCCGGGCTGGTCTACGAGCGGCTGCGCTGGCGTCGCCGCGCCGACCTGGACGACGGCGCGCGCGAGATGCTGCAGGTGCAGCCGTTCGACGCGCCGGCGCCGGAGAAGTGGTGGACCGAGCGCAGCATCCAGATTCGTCGGCTGATGCGCGACGCGCGCTTCGCCGAGGCCTACAACCTGGCCGCCGACCACCGCCAGGCCACCGGCGTCGATCTGATGGACGCGGAGATGACCGCGGGCTGGATCGCGCTGCGGCGGCTGGGCGACCCGCGCACGGCGCTGACCCACTTCATGCGGCTCTATTCGGAAGCCGAGTCGCCGATCTCGTCCGCCCGCGGTGCCTACTGGGCGGCCCGGGCGATGGCTGAACTGGGCGAAAGCACGTCGGCGGCACAGTGGTACGGCATCGCCGCCCAGTTCACCCAGACCTTCTACGGCCAGGTCGCCGCGGCGGCGCTCGACCCCAACGCGCCGCTGGTGCTGCCGCTCGGCCCCGCGCCGCTGTCGCCGGCCGAGGTCGAGACCTTCCAGAACGGCGAGCTTGCGCGGGCGGCGATCCTGATGAGCGAGCTCGGCGAGGACGAGTATGTCGTCTCGTTCTTCTGGGCGCTGATGAACCATTCCGACGAGCCGCGTCACTATCAGCTGGTCGCCGACCTGGCCACCGGCCTGGGCCGGATCGATTTCGCGGTCTGGGCGGCCCGTCGGGCCGGCCGCGGCGGCACGGTACTCTACGACGGCTATCCGCTCGTGGCGCTGCCGGCCGGGCTGCCGGCGGTGGAGCCGGCGCTGATCCATGGCATCATCCGGCAGGAGAGCGGCTTCGACGCGCGGGCGGTCAGCAGCGCCGGCGCGCGCGGCCTGATGCAGCTGATGCCACAGACCGCCGAAACCGTGGCCCGGGTGCTCGGCGTCGCCCACTCCACCAACATGCTGACCAGCGACACCGGCCACAATCTGCTGCTCGGCAGCACCTATCTGGGCAACCGGGTCAACCAGTTCGCCGGGTCCTACATCATGGCGATCGCCGGCTACAACGCCGGCCCGAACCGCGTCGACAGCTGGATCGAGACCTATGGCGACCCGCGCGGCGGCACGGTCGACCCGATCGACTGGATCGAGCTGATCCCGTTCAACGAGACGCGCAATTACGTGCAGAGGGTGCTTGAAGGCACCGAGATCTATCGGGTACGCCTCGGCCAGGCGCCCCTCAACGGCCAGATCATGCTCGACCTGGCCCGCGGCGGGTGAACCCGGCGGCGGCCGTTCCGGCCCCGCCCGTCATGCCGGAGCCCCGATGGACGATTTCCCGATTGCGGCGATCCGCGATCAGTTTCCCGCCCTTGCGCTGACCGACGGCGGGCGTGCGCGCGTCTATGCCGACAATCCGGCCGGCACCCAGGTGCCGCAGCGCGTGGTCGACCGCGTCGCGGAGACCCTGGTCCATGCCAACGCCAATCTCGGCGGCGCATTCGCCACCAGCCGGGCGGCCGGGGCGTTGCTCGACACCGCCCACCAGGCGATGGCCGACATGCTGCATGCAGCCTCGGCCGGCGAGATCGTGTTCGGCGCCAACATGACCACGCTGACGCTGCACATCGCGCGCTGCTTGGCCGATCGCTTCGCGCCCGGCGACGAGATCGTGCTCAGCCGGATGGACCACGACGCCAACGTGGCGCCCTGGCTGCTGATGGCGGAGGATCGCGGTCTTGCGGTGCGCTGGGTCGACTTCGACCCGGAGACGTTCGAGTTCGCCGACGACGCGCTCGACCGGGCGTTGACGGAGCGCACCCGCCTGGTGGCCGTCGGTTATGCCAGCAACTGCCTGGGCACCATCAACGACGTCGCCCGCATTGCCGCGAAGGCCCGGGCGGCCGGGGCGCTGTGCTTCGTCGATGCCGTCCAGCTCGCCCCGCATCGGCCGGTCGACGTGCAGGCGATCGGCTGCGACCTGCTGGTCTGTTCGGCCTACAAGTTCTTCGGCACCCATGTCGGCGT
This sequence comes from Alphaproteobacteria bacterium, assembly GCA_041396705.1. Lineage (NCBI taxonomy): Bacteria > Pseudomonadati > Pseudomonadota > Alphaproteobacteria > Alphaproteobacteria bacterium. Next base: position 81,677 of record JAWKYB010000014.1, on the reverse strand, counting down.
GCTGTGGGGGCGCAGCGATTTGCTGTCGACGGTCAAGGCCTACAAGGTGCGCCCCGCCGGCGACGGCCTTCCGGACCGGTTCGAGACCGGCACGCTGAACCACGAGGGCATCGCCGGCGTGCTGGGCGCGGTCGAGTATTTCAAGGCGATCGGCGCCGGCATGGTGCCGGCCGAGATCCGCGCCGCCCATGCCGGCAAGCGCCACGGCACGGCGCTGGTCCATGCCGCACTCGACTGGCTGGCCCGCTACGAGGACGGTCTGACCGCACGGCTGATCGACGGCCTGGCACGGCTGCCGGGCGTGCGGGTGCAGGGGATCACCGGCGCGAACGCGCTGCACCGCCGTGTGCCGACGGTCTCGATCACGGTCGACGGCCATGCGCCGGCCGGCCTGGCCGCCGGCCTGGCCGATGCCGGCATCTTCACCTGGGCCGGCCACAACTATGCGGTGGAGCCGATCCGCCGCCTCGGCCTGCACGACGCCGGCGGCGTGCTGCGCATCGGGCTCGCCCACTACAACACCGCCGGGGAGGTCGACCGCATCGTGACGGAACTGGGCAGGCTGATCGGATCGCGGCCATGAGCGCGGCAGTGACGCTGGAGGATGTCCGCGCGGCCGCCGGCCGCCTCGCGGGGCTGGCGGTGCGGACGCCGCTGCTGGAATCGACGCTGCTGAACCGGCGCGCCGGCTGCCGGCTGCTGGTCAAGCCGGAACCGCTGCAGCGCACCGGCTCGTTCAAGTTCCGCGGCGCCTACAACGCCGTCAGCCAGATCCCGCCGGCCGATCGGCCGAAGGGCGTGGTCGCGGTCTCGTCCGGCAACCACGCCCAAGGCGTCGCGGCGGCCGCCCAGCTGCTCGGCGTCCCGGCCACCATCGTGATGCCGGCGGATGCCCCGGCGATCAAGCGCGCCAACACCGAAGCCTATGGGGCCACGGTGGTGCCCTATGAACGCTTCGGCGAGAGCCGGGAAGACATCGCCGCCCGCATCCAGGCGGAGACCGGGGCCGAGATGGTATCGCCGTTCGACGACCTGCGGGTGATCGCCGGCCAGGGCACAGTCGGGCTGGAGATCGCCGAGGACGCGGCCCGGCTCGGCATCGCCCTGGACGCCGTGCTGACGCCGGTCGGCGGCGGCGGGCTGATCGCCGGCACCGCCACGGCAGTCGCCGCGCTCGCCCCCGACACGAAGATCTACGGCGTCGAACCGGCCGGCTTCGACGACACCCGCCGCTCCCTGGCGGCAGGCGAGAGGCTGTCGGTCGATCCGGATGCGCGGTCGTTCTGCGACGCGCTGCTGCGGCCGACGCCGGGCGAAATCACCTTTCCGATCAATCGCCGGTTGCTGGCCGGCGGCGTCGCCGTGTCCGATGCGGAGACAGCCGAGGCGATGCGGGTCGCCTTCGACACGCTGAAGCTGGTAGTGGAGCCCGGCGGGGCGGTCGCGCTGGCCGCCGTGCTCACCGGCAAGCTGGACGTCGCCGGCCGGACCGTGGTCGTGGTGCTGTCCGGCGGCAACGTCGACGCTGCCCTGTTCGCGCGGGTGCTGGACCGGCGCTGACCGGGCTCAGCCGGTGCAGCCTGCGGTAACCGCGACTTGCGAAACTTCGCCGGCCAGTTCGCGTCCGTAGACGTCGGCGAAGACCTGCAGGGTGCCGTCGTCGGCCGGGAACTGCGTGAAATAGCCGATGGTCACCGGCACCGGCGGGGTCGGCTCGTCGAAGGTGCGCCCGCCCTCGGCCCAGCCGTGCACGGTGGCGAGATCGGTGTCGAGCAGCCAGGCGATCAGCTCGTCCCAGCGCTGCACCCTAATGCAGCCGTGCGACAGCGCCCGCGCATCCTCGGCGAACAGCTCGCGGCGGTTGGTGTCGTGCATGTAGACCAGCAGGCCCGGTTCCATCCGCACCGCGGCGAGACCCAGCGGGTTGTTCGGGCCGGGCGGCACGATGCGGTCGGGATATTCGCCGCTGGCCACCATCGCCGGCGTCGGCCGCCAGCTGGGCCGGAAGCGGACGACGGTAGTGCGGGTGGACAGCAGCGGCGTCGGGTTCCATGGCGTGCCGACGATGACCCGGCTGCGGAACGCCGGCTCACCGTCGTCGAACGCAATCAACTCGAACGCCGGCACGTTGACCAGGATCGCCTTGCCGGCCTCCGGCGGCGCGAAGGCGATGCCGGCATCGCTCAATGCGCGGCGGAAGGCGCTTTGCGCCGGTGCCTCCGTCGCCGGAGCCAACGATGCCGGCCCGGGGTTGTGCGAGGCCGGCGTGGCACCGGCACAGCCGGCCAGCATGGCGACGGCCAGCAGGAGTGCGCAGGAGCGAATTGCGGGACGCATGACGTCTTACTATGCCGGCTCGAGCCCGCCGCGTCAGCGTGCGGCGATGCGCGCCGACACCTTGCCGAGGGTGCCGAAGTCGGCGACGACCAGATCCGCCGGCTCGATCGGCAGCGGCACGACGCAGGTGCCGGTGGTGACCACCTGGCCCGCGCCCAGCGTCAGGCCGAGCCCGGACAGCTCGTTGGCCAGCCAGGTCAAGGCCAGCCGCGGGTCACCCAGCACGTTGGCGCCGGTGCCTTCCCGCTCCAGCATGCCCTCGATCCGGCCCACCACCCTGTGCGCGGCAAGGTCGAGCGCGCGCCAGTCGCCGGCGGCCGCCGGGCCGAGGACGAAGTCGTGGGCGCAGGCGTTGTCGGCGATCAGTTGCGGCGCGCCGGCGGTGACGAAGTCCGCGTAGCGCGAATCCGGAATCTCGATGGCCAGATGCAGGTCGGCGACCGCCGCCATCACCTCGTCCTGCGCATAGGGGGTGTCGCGCGGCGGCAGGTCACGGCCGATGCGGAAGGCGAACTCCGCTTCCGCCACCCGCATGGCGTTGGCGCCGAACGGCACGGTGTCGCCGTCGCCATAGACCCGCTCCGCCAGCAGGCGGCCGGCGAGCGGTCCGTCGACTCCGATGTGGCGCTGGCCCGCGGCGCTGGTGGCGGCGATCTTCCAGCCGAACAGCGGCGCACTGCTGCGTGCCTCCAGGCAGGCCTGGATCGCATAGCCTTCGGCCCGGCTGCAGGGGCGCAGGTCGGCGGGCAGGGCCGGGATCTTGTGGCCCTCGGTCCAGCTCCGCCAGAGCAGGTCGGATGCGGCTGCGGCGACGTCCGCGGCGATCATCGCGTCGTGCGTCAGGTCAGTTGCCCGCCTTGAACACGTAACGACCCGCCTCGACGAACGGCGCCGGGTCGATCGCGTCGCCGTCCAGCCGCACCTCGTAGTGCAGGTGCGGGCCGGTGCTGCGGCCGGAGCTGCCGAGCAGGCCGACCGGCGTGCGGTAGGACACCTCGTCGCCGACCTCGACCAGGATCGTGTCCAGATGGGCATAGCGGGTGGTGATGCCGAGGCCGTGGTCGACCTCGACCATGCGGCCATAGCCGCCCTTGAGCCCGGCGAAGACCACGACGCCCGGCGCGGTGACGCGCACCGTCGAGCGCATCGGGCCGGCGAAATCGAGGCCGGCATGGAAGGCGCGGCGGCCGTTGATCGGGTCGACCCGCTCGCCGAAATGGCTGGTCATGCGGAACTCGTCCATCGGCTCAGCCAGCGGCAACTGCAGCAGCAGCTGCCGCAGGCCGTCCCAGCGGCCGACGTGGGTGTCGAGCGCGAGCAGCGCGGCGTCGTCGGAGGCGCCGACAGCGTCGTCGATCGGCACATACGGTCCGCCCTGGGCGAGCGCAGCGTTGTCGTCGGCCAGCCGCAGCAGCAACAGGTCCGCGTCCAGGCCGGTGCGCGCGATCACGTTCTCGGCCGAGGCGATGTCGGTCATGGTCCACAGGCTCAGCCGGTAGGTCAGCGAATCCTTCTGGCGCTCCGCCTCGGCCAGCTGCGCCTCCAGGCTCGCGACCTGGGCGCGCAGGGCGGCAATCTGCTGCTCCGGGGTCTGCGGTTCTGTGGCGGCGGCGGTGTCGAGGCCCTCGTCGAGCACGCCACGGCGGAAGTCGTCGATCGCATAGGCGATGGAGAAGAACAGCTCGTCCTCGACGTCCGGCAACACGGAGTCTTTCGTTCCCGCGACCGGCTCGTCGCCGTTCAGCCCGAACAGTGTGCCGTCTTGCGCCACGGCGGTGGCACCGCCGACGAGCAGGCCGAAACCGGCGGTCGCGGCAAACAAACGAAGCACGCCGGCCCCACTGATGTTACCCATCAGGTCCATCCCCTCTGCACACCCGGTCGCGACGTTAAGGACTCGCCGCGGGGTTGGCAACGGCCGGCAAGGCGCCGACCGCCGCATGAAAGGCGCAATTGCCTGCCAAGTTCGTTAATCTTCGGTTAACCATGCTGGATCACCGCGATTCACCGCCGTCTGGGAGCTCCCGGCCATGACCAAGTCTCTTCATATCCGCGCCGGCCTCGCAGCCGTCCTGACCACCTGCGCCGGCGTCGCCGGGGCGTCCGAAAGCGTCTGGGATCACAACGGGTCGGAGATGCTGTGGGAGGCCTATGGCGACCAGCGGGTCGTCAGCTACCTGGCCCCGCGTTCGGGCCTGTCGGTCGAGCCCGGTACCATCCTGTTCGAGGGCCGGCGGGTCGACGACGGCGTGCCCGGCACGCCGGACGTGCTGGAGGGCTATGCCCGCACCTTCCGCCAGGGCTGCCCGCCGGCGGAATACTGGGTTTCCGGCCCGATCCTGGAGGAGACGCATGTGGTGCTGACCGGCCCGGCGCCGGTACGTGCGGGCTCGGGCTGCGCGATCACCGGCTACAGCAACACCTCGTCGAATGCGACGCTGGTGTTCTCCTACCTGCGCAACCTGGATTCGGCGGGCGGCGAGCCGGCGCGCGACGACGACTGGGTGGTGGTCCGTCCGGGGACGGACACGGACGACATGGTCGGCTATCGCATCGTCCCGATTCCGCTGCCGGGCGGCGGGCAGGTCGACGTGCGCGTCGACACCGGGGTCGGCAGCCACGTCATGCCGGACATCGTGTCGGCGACGCTGTCCTGCGCACCGGGCCAGAGCCAGCCGCTGCTGCCGGCCTCCGGCCTGAACGTCTGCACGATGACCGACGCTTCCGTCGACATGATCGGCGGCAACCTGGTCATCGACGCGCTGCGCTACAACAGCGACACCGGCGGCTGCGAGCCGCAGCGGTTCGAGTACAACGTCGCCGGCCTGTGCAACTGAGCCGCGGCCGGCGCGGCCTCAGTCCTCGCCCTGCAGCGTCAGTTCGTCGGCCATCGGCTTCAGGCCGGCGGTCAGCCCGCCGTCGACCACCAGCGTGGTTCCGGTGACGAACGAAGCCTCGTCGGACGCCAGGAAGGCGACCGCGGCGGCCACCTCCTCGGCCCGGCCGACGCGGCCGAGCGGGTACCACTTGCTCAGCCGTGTCATGAAGTCGGGCCGCTGCTTCATCCGCTTCTCGTGGGCGTGGCTGAAGATGGTGCCGGGCAGCACCGCGTTGGCGCGGATGCCGCGGCCGCCATATTCGCAGGCCAGCGCCTGGGTGTAGTTGATCAGGCCGGCCTTGGCCGCGCTATAGGCGACGTTGCCGAAATACTTGATGCCATTGACCGAACTGATGTTGACGATGGCGCCGGCCTCCGCCGCCAGCATGTGCGGCAGGCAGGCACGGGTCATCAGCATCGGGCCGGTCAGGTTGACCGCGACGTTCTGGTCCCACACCTCAGGCGTGTTCTGGTCGAAGGTCTCGCCGAAGGCCGCCCCGGCGCAGTTGACCAGCACGTCGACGCCGCCGGCGGTCTCGACGAAGCGGTCGACCGCGTGGGTCACCTGGCTCTCGTAGGTGACGTCGACGCGGAACGGATAGGCGGTGCCGTCATGCTGCAGGATGCGCTGGGCGACCTCGCGCGCGCCGTCCTCGTTACGGTCGAACAGGCCGATGGCCGCGCCTTCGGCCGCCAGCCGGCTGGCGATGGCGCTGCCGATGCCCGACCCTGCGCCGGTGACGATCGCTCTCTTGCCTTCGAATCGGTTCATGCGCTGAATGCCTCGAATCCGGCCCGTACCCGTTCCAGCGCCGGGCGCCGGACATGGCCGTAGTTGTAGAAGGAAAGACCGGCGGCGCCGTGCCGGCGCGCGGCCGTGGCGGCCGAGCGCACCGCGCCCTCGGTGCGCAGGTCCGGCACGTCCGGCCGCAGGATCGCGTGCAGCCGGGCATCCGCGCCGATGCGGCGGCGGACGTCGGCCAGGTCCTCGTCGACCTCCTCCGCGGTGGCGTGATAGGCCGGCACCTCGAGCACGTCGCAGACCCGCGCGAGACCGCCCAGGTCTGAGCCCTCGATCCACGCGCCGGCGGTCGGGCGCTGCACGGTCGGGATCACGCCGACCCACACTTCGTCGGGCACCACCGTGCGCACCTCGTTGACCAGGCCGGTGACCAGCCGGCAGCGCCAGTGCAGGAACGCGGCGAGGTCGGGTTCGCAGATCACGTCGGCCAGCCACCATTCCGCCGCGGTGCGGTCGCCCGGGCCCAGGTCGGAGGCGAAATAGCCGTTGATGCGGGCGGCGACGTGGTCGCGCAGCTGCAGCGCCGGGATGCCGGCGGCCTCCGCCCCGGCGATGGCGCCCTCCGAGAAGCTCAGCGCCAGCAGCCGCTCGATCCAGGGGTTCAGCGGCAGCAGTGCGAACTCATGATGGCGGCCGTGGGTGTAGGGCAGGTAGCCCGGCGTTTCCAGCAGGATGCCGACCACCCCGGTCTGTGCGATGTCGCGGCACAGCGCGCGCACATAGGCGCGGACCTCGGGATAGGCGGGGTCCAGGCTGTGAGAGTAGGGGTCGCCGAACGCGTTGCGGCTGACGAACTCCGGATGCCGCTCGCCAAGCGCGGTGTTGTGCAGGCAGACCGTCCAGGCCGCGACCGGCGTTTCCGACTGGCGGGTCAGCTCGGCGAACGGGTCCTGGCTGTCGACCAGCGGGTTCACGATCGGCTCGATGGCGCCGTAGACGTTGGGGTCGGGCCGGAAATAGACCGTGCCGTCGGTCAGCTCGGCCACGCGCGGGCCGCTGCCGTGCGGGCGCAGGAACCGGCCGGCATGATAGCTGGCGGCCAGCGTCAGGGTGTTGGCGCCGCAGGCGCGCACGTCCTCCAGCACGCGGTCGGCGCCGTCGTGGACAACGTCCCAGAGATAGGCGTAGAGCCCGCGATAGTCGGGCCAGGTCCAGCCGCTCATGAGGCGGCGGCGTGGCGCGCGGCGTCCCAGACGCGGCCGCCGACGACCATGTTGCGCACGGCCAGCCGCGTGCTGCCGTGCAGGGTCTTGCCCAGGATGTCGGTGAACTCGAAGCTGCCGCTCTCCTCGGCCAGGATCGCCACGTCCGCGGTCGCGCCGGCGGACAGCCGGCCGAGGTCGGGCCGCCGCAGCACGTCGGCGGGCGCCACGGTGACCGTGCGGATCACGTCGGGCAGCGCCATGCCCAGGTTGACGAACTTCGACATCGTCGTGGTCAGGTCGAAGGCCGGCCCGTCGACCGAAAGGCAGTGCACGTCGCTGGAGATGATGTCGGGCGGGAAATCATCGGCCAGGGCCGCCTCGCCGACATAGAAGGCGAACGAGCCGGCGCCGTGGCCGATGTCCATCAGCACGCCGCGCTGGCGCGCTTCCCAGATCTCGTCGCGGATCCGCCGGTCGCGCCTGACCGGCGCGTTGGGGAAGGGCCGGAAGCAGTGGGTCAGCACGTCGCCGGGGCGCAGCCGCGACAGCACGTCGCGCCGGCTGGGCGGCGGGAAGTCCAGATGCGCCATCACCGGCAGGTCCAGCTCCTCGGCCACCTCGATGGCGATGTCGAGCGGTGCGACACCGCTCTCGCCGCCGCCGAAGCGGCCGACGCGGACCTTGATGCCGCGGACCAGATCCGGCTCCGCGCGCGCCGCCTCCAACGCCTCGCCGGCATGGACCAGCGCCATGTTCCCGCACTCGCCGACCATTACGTTCTTCGAGAAGGCGAAGATGCCGGGGAACGACACGTTGAGGAAGGCGAGCACGCGCACCGGGCAAGGCTCGACCACATGGGCCTTGAAGCCGGCCAGGTTGCCGGCGCCGGCGCTGCCGGCGTCGACCATGGTGGTGCAGCCGCTGCGCGCGGCGATCGCCGCCGGGTCGACGCCCAGCGAGGTGCCGCCCCAGTAGACGTGCGTGTGCAGGTCGATCAGCCCCGGCGTCACGATCTGACCGCCCGCGTCGATCACGGTGGCGCCCGGCTGGCGGGCGAGATCGCGGCCGACGGCGACGATGCGGCCGGCGTCGATGGCGACGTCGGCGATGTCGTCGAAGTCGCTGGCCGGGTCGATCACCCGTCCACCGGCGATAAGGACGGGCCCGGGCGTGTCGCCGGGAACAGAAGTCGTGTTGCCAGTCATGGAACTCTAGCCTTAGGGTCGCAACCGTTGCCGCCGCCCGCGCCAGGCCGCGGCGAGGATCAAATCTATAAGGGACAACCGACTGTCATGACCAGTTCCGTCATGCGGCCGCTCATGGCCGCGTCGCTGGCGGGAGCGCTGATCGCGGGCGGGCCCGTTGTCGCGCAGGAGGCGAGCCCGCTGCGCGTCGCGGTGCCGGCCTATGGGCCGGACACGGCGATTCTGTTCGGCGAGATCGCGGAGGCGTTCGAGGCGGAGCACCCGGACATCGACGTGCGGATCGAACCGCACCCGTGGGACGATCTGTTCCAGGCGCTGAGCGGCGACCTGTCGGCCGGCACGCCGCCGGATCTCGCCATCGTCGGCTTCGACTGGCTGTCCGAGCTGGTCGAGGAAGGGGCGCTGGCCCCGTTGGAGGCGCGGGTCGGCGAACCCTTTGCGGCACTTTTCGTCTCACCCCTGCTGGACGCGGCCTCGTTCGACGGACATCTTTGGGCGTTGCCGGCGGCAACCTCGGCGCGCGCGCTGTTCGTCAACCGCGACCTGCTGGCGCGTGCCGGCGTCGGCGAGGCGCCGGCGAGCTGGGCGGCACTGGAAGAGGCAGCGGCCAAGGTTGCCGCGCTGGGCGACGGTACCGCCGGCTTCGCGCTGCAGGGCAGCGAGATCGAGACCGACGTCTACTTCTACCACGCGCTGTGGTCGCTCGGCGGCAGCGTGATCGCAGCGGACGGCAGTTCGGGCCTCGACGGCCCGGCGGCGCTGGAGGCGGCGCGGACCTATCGCCGGATGATCGAGAACGGGCTGACCCAAGCCGAGCCGACCCGCGACAACCGCAGCGACGTCGAGGCGCTGTTCGTCGAGGGACGTGCAGCGATGGCGTTCGGCGGCCCGTGGCTGATCCATGCGCTCGACCGCGCCGGTCCCGGTTTCGTCTGGGATGCGGTGCCGGTGCCGGCGGGCAGCACGCGCGCCACCTATGCGGTCACCGATTCGATGGTGCTGTTCGCCGATGCGGCGGCACCCGACGCTGCGCTGCGGTTCATGGAATTCGCCTTCCAGCCGGTCTGGCGCATCGCCTTCTTGGACCGGCACGGGTTTCTGCCTGCCACGCGGGCTGAGCTGGAGAACGCGCGCGAGGTCGGCGATCCGCGGCTGGCGGCCTTTTTCGACAGCCTGCCCGACGCCCGCTTCACGCCGGCGCTGGAAAGCTGGGCGGAGGTAGCTGACCTCACCACCAATGCGCTGCGCCGCATCTATGCCGGCGATGCGACGCCGGAGGACGCCCTGGCCGCCACAGCGGCCGAGATCGACCGGGTGCTGGCGCGCTGAGCGTTCCCGCGCCGGTGCCGGCTATTGCCGCTTGGCGATGCGGGTGACGCTGGAGCCGTCGTCGGCCCGGCTCTGGTCGATCAGGCGATGGCCGGCGGCGTCGCAGAAATGGCGCAGATCCTCGGGCGCGCCGGGATCCGTCGCGATCACCCGGATCACCGCGCCGCCGGCCATGTCGGCCAGCGTCTTGCGCGCCTTCAGAACCGGCAGCGGGCATTTCAGCCCGCTCGTATCGAGGATGTGATCGGCCGTGTCGTCGCTCATCGCTCAACCTGGTCCAGATTTGCGCAGGCAGGATAGAGCATATAGGGCCAGCAAGGCCCATCCGGCCATCAGCAGGATGCCGCCGGCCGGCGCGGCGAAGGGGATCGGACCGATGGACAGCAGGGCGTGAAGATGGATGCTGCCACTGAACAGCAGCACGCCGAGTGCGATCGCCGCCCCGGCCAGCCGCGGCAGTCTGGCTGCGGGCGCCCGTGCGGCCAGCAGCGCGATGCCGATCAGGGCCACGCCGTGCACCAGCTGGTGGCGGACCGCCGAGGCGAAGGCATCGCGCAGCGGCTCCGCCGCGGCCGGCAGGGCGTGCGCGCCGAGCGCGTCGAGGGCGACCCCGCTCAGGCCGTAGAGCGCGGCGATCAGCAGCAGCGGTGCCATGGCGTCGGTTCCGGTCCGGTTGTCGTCGTGGCTGGATATGGCCCAATGCACGCCTGCGGTCACGCCGCCTGCGCCAACCTGTCCGGCACCGCCCGTGTTTGATGTCGAACTGCGCCGGCTGGTCGATCCGCCGCTCGACCGTGCCGGCCGCGCCCTGGCCCGGGCCGGGCTGCGGCCGAACGCGGTCACGATCGCCGGCTTTGCGGTCGGCCTCGGCTGCGTGCCGGCCATCGCCTTGCAGCTGTGGTGGCTGGCGCTGGTCTGCCTGGCGGTCAACCGGCTGTGCGACGGGCTCGACGGCGCCATCGCGCGCCACGGCCTGGCGACCGACTTCGGCGGCTATCTCGACATCGTCTGCGACTTCGTGTTCTACGCCGCCTTCGCGTTCAGCTTCGCTTTGGCCCGGCCGGACTTCGCCATCCCGGCCGGCGTGCTGGTGCTCAGCTTTGTCGGCACCGGGTCCAGTTTCCTGGCCCATGCCATCATTGCGGAGAAGCGCGGCATCAACATCGGCCGGCCGGCGGGCAAGTCGTTCTTCTATGCGCGCGGGCTGGCCGAGGGTGGCGAGACCATCGGCTTCTTCACGCTGTGCCTGCTGTGGCCGTCGGCCTTTGTCTGGCTGGCCTACGGCTTTTCGCTGCTGTGCTGGGCGACGACCGGCATGCGCGTGGCCCAGGCCTGGCGGACGTTCAACCCCCGGGGCCGCTGAGCGCCGGCGGCGGCTCAGCCGCGCGGGATCATGAACACCTGGCCCGGATAGATCAGGTTCGGATCGGCGATCTGCGCGCGGTTCGCGGCCAGGATCTCGGTATAACGGATGCCCTCGCCATAGACCCGGCGTGCGATGCGCCACAGGCTGTTGCCGGGCTCGACCACCACGAACACGTCCTGCGGCATCTCGTTGACCGGCTCGGCGCGCACGAAGGGCAGGGCGATCCGCGCGATCACGTCGCCGGACGGCGCGATCTGGTCGACCCGGATCTCGTGCGGGCCGGGCGGCACCGCCTGCTGCGGCGTCAGCTGCCACGAGCCGCTGGGCGAGGCCTCGGTGACGCCGAGCACCGCGTTGTCCAGATAGACCTGCACGGTGGCGCCGGGCTGGGCGTCGCCCGATAGGGTGACGTCGCCGCCCTGGTCGTAGTCGATCACGCCGACCGAGACATCGCTGTCGGCGGCCGTGTCCGTCGGCGCGTCGCCGATGGTCGGGCGCGAGAAGGCGACCGGCCCCTGGTCCTCCTCGGTGGCGGCGGCATCCTGGTCGCCGCCGGTGTTGCCCTCGGCGGCGAAGGGATCGGTCGCGTCGCCAGGCTCGGCCAGCGCGACGTCGCCGACCGCATCCGCGTCCGGCGTGGCCGCATCCGGCGTCTCGCCCGCCGCGTCCGCGGTCTCGCCGGTGCGCGTCGTCGCCGTGTCGCCGGTGTCGCTGCCGGGCATGGCGGGCCGCGAGAACAGCACGCTGCCGCCTTCCTGCGCCTCCGGCTGCTCCTCGGCGGCGGCGACCGCGGTGCCTTCGAGCGAGCCCTCGGCCGGGGCGTCCGGTGCGGGTGCCTGCACGATCACCGTGGCCGGGCCGCCGTCGCGCGGCACCAGCATGACCAGCGGCTGGTCGGCGCGGTCGGTCTCGCGGCCGGCGATGTCGGTGCCGCGCAGCGGCACCACCACCAGCACCAGGTCGGACGACGGGACCAGCGATCCGTTCGGCTGGCGCTCCATCGCGCCGATCTGGTGGTTGCCGGCGCTCAACGGATCGATGGGCATGAAGATCCAGTCGCCGCGCAGGTCGGCGATCTCCTCGCCCAGCACCGTGTCGCCGTCCATGATCACCACGGTGGCCAGCGGCTCGGCCTTGCCGGCCAGGATCATGCCGCCGTCGCCGGCGACGCGGATCACGTCGAACGACGGCCCGCCGGTCTCGTTGGGACGGTCTGGCCCGATGCTGCGTTCCGGCGTCACCCGGTCCGCCTCCGGGCGGGCGGTGGCCGAGTCCGGGCTCTCGTTCACGGTGTTGCTGGGCGCATCGAAGCCCTCGGCGGTCGCAAGCTCGGTGCCGGCGCTATCGCCGGCCGCGGTCTCGTCGGGCTTGCCGGCGTCGGCGTCGGCCACGTCGGCCACGTCGGCTTCGGTGGCGGCCGGTTCCGTCCCGCTCGGCTCTGCGACGGCCTGGCCGTCTTCGCCGGCGACGCCATTGTCGGACGTCGCGTCGGCATCGGCAGGAGTCGGCGTCTCGGGAGCCTGCGCATCCGTCTGTGCGTCGGCGGCCTGATCGCCGGCAGCGCCGTCCGCCGGCTGGTCGGCGCTCGCCCCATCCGCGGCTTGCGTATCGGCGTCCGGGCTGGCCGCTTCGTCGGGCTGTACGACAGTCTGCGTCGTCGGCTGGGTGCGGCCGTCGACGGGCGCGCGCCGCTGCGGCGCGGTGGCGGCGGGGCCGGGAACGGTAACCACGGCCTCGGGCGCCGTGCTGGACGTCGCCGGTGCGGTGCGGCCGTCGACCGGCGAATAGCTCGATCGACGGCGCGATCGGCGTCGCATCCGGCTGGTCGGCCGGCGTCTCGGTGGCAGCGGTTTCGTCCGGCCGGGTCGCAGGCTGGCCGGCCGTGTCGCCATCCTCGGCGAGCGCGACCTGATCGCCGGCCGGCGTCGTGGCGTCGGCGGTCGCGTCGGCCGGCAGCTCCGGCGTGGTCTCGACGACGGCAGTCTGCTCGGGCTGGTCCGCAGCCTGGTCGGTCGCGGCCGTCTCTTCCGGCGTTGCGGTCGCGTCGCCGGTGGGCGTCTGGGCGTCGGCCGTCGCGTCGGCCGGCTGTTCCGGCGCCGTCTCGACGACGGCGGTCTCTTCAAGCTGGTCCGCAGCCTGGTCGGTCGCGGCCGTCTCTTCCGGCGTTGCGGTCGCGTCGCCGACCGGCGCCTGGGCGTCGGCCGTCGCGTCGGCCGGCTGATCCGGCGCGGCCTCGACGACGGCAGTCTCCTCGGGCTGGTCCGCGGGTTGCTCGGTCGCGGCCGCCTCCTCCGGCATTGCGGTCGCGTCGCCGACCGGCGCCTGGGCGTCGGCCGTCGCGTCGGCCGGCTGATCCGGCGCCGTCTCGACGACGGCTCTCTCTTCAGGCTGGTCCGCAGCCTGGTCGGTCGCGGCCGTCTCTTCCGGCGTTGTCGTTGCATCGCCGGAGGGCGTCTGGGCGTCGGCCGTCGCGTCGGCTGGCTGGTCCGGCGCCGTCTCGACGACGGCGGTCTCTTCAAGCTGGTCCGCGGGCTGCTCGGTCGCGGCCGCCTCCTCCGGCGTTGCGGTCGCGTCGCCGGTGGGCGTCTGGGCGTCGGCCGTCGTATCGGCCGGCTGCTCCGGCGCGGTCTCGACGACGGCAGTCTCTTCGGGCTGGTCCGTAGCCTGGTCGATCGCGGCCGTCTCCGCCGGCGTTGCGGTCGCGTCGCCGGTGGGCGTCTGGGCGTCGGCCGTCGCGTCGGCCGGCTGCTCCGGCGCGGTCTCGACGACGGCGGTCTCTTCGGGTTGGTCCGTAGCCTGGTCGGTCGCGGCCGTCTCCTCCGGCGTTGCGGTCGCGTCGCCGGAGGGCGTCTGGGCGTCGGCCGTCGCGTCGGCCGGCTGCTCCGGCGCGGTCTCGACGACGGCAGTCTGCTCGGGCTGGTCCGCGGGCTGCTCGGTCGCGGCGGTGGCCTCCGGCGTGGTCGCATCGTCGCCGGTCGGCGACGCCGGGTCCGCCGTCGTGGTGGTCTCGCCGGTCTGGACTGTGTCCTCGTCGTCCCCCTTCCACGGCTGGACCACGAGCACGGCCGCGACGATCGCCACGACCACTGCGATGAAGGCGAGGAAACCCTTGTTCAACTGACCCGTCCCTTGTGGTCGCAAACCGCCCGGCACACTAGGAGTTCGAGCATTGCAGCGCAACAATATGGCGGTTGCGTGGCGCCTGGCGCGCGCGCCGCGGCCGTGGCCGGCCGGCGCGGAGCGGGCGCGACGGCCTTGCACTGCGGCGGCGGCTCTGGCATAGGCGGTGCACCAGATGTTCAGCGCATAAAGGAAGTGGATGGACGCGCGCGCCAGGGGCCCGCGAACGCTTTGCGTTTATTGCGGTTCGTCTAACCGTGTACCCGACAGCCACAAGCAGGCCGCAGCACGCCTGGGCCGGTCGCTGGCCGAGGCCGGCTGCGGCCTGGTCTATGGCGGCGGCCGGGTCGGCCTCATGGGCATCGTCGCCGACGCGATGATCGCCGCCAAGGCCGATGTGATCGGCATCATCCCGGAGTTCCTGCACGACTACGAGGTCGGGCACACCGGCGTGACCCGGCTGGAGGTGGTCGATTCCATGCACACGCGCAAGCGGCGGATGGCAGAGCTGGCCGACGGCTTCGTGGTGCTGCCCGGCGGCCTCGGCACGCTCGACGAGATGTTCGAGATCACCACGTGGCGCCAGCTCGGCCTGCACCGCAAGCCGATCGTCGTGGTCAACCAGGACGGTTACTGGAGCCCTCTGCTCAGCATGATCGAACAGATGAGCGGCAGCGGCTACCTGCGGCCGGAGCATCTGGGGCTGTTGCGCGTGGTCGACGATGTCGACGACGTGCTGCCGGCGCTGGCCGAAATTCCCGAGGCGGACCTGGATGTCCGCGACAAGTGGCTGTAACGCCGCGGAAACCCTTTCGATGCAACTGTCTGCCGCCCGCCGGGCGGTGGGCCAACGGTCCCAGGCAATGAGGTCGCGATGAGCAAGATCACCGTCAAGACTCCCGTCGTCGAGCTCGACGGCGACGAGATGACCCGGATCATCTGGCAGTGGATCAAGGAACGCCTGATCCAGCCCTATCTCGACATCGACCTCGTCTACTACGACCTCGGCGTCGAGCATCGCGACGCCACCGACGACCAGGTGACGATCGACGCGGCCAACGCGATCAAGAAGTACGGCGTCGGCGTCAAGTGCGCCACCATCACGCCCGACGAGGCGCGGGTGAAGGAATTCGACCTGAAGAAGATGTGGCGGTCGCCCAACGGCACCATCCGCAACATCCTCGGCGGCACCGTGTTCCGCGAGCCCATCATCTGCTCGAACGTGCCGCGCTATGTTCCCGGCTGGACCAAGCCGATCGTGATCGGCCGCCACGCCTTCGGCGACCAGTATCGCGCCACCGACTTCAAGGTGCCGGGCGCCGGCAAGCTGACGGTCACCTTCACCCCGTCCGACGGCAGCGCGCCGATCACCCACGAGGTGTTCGACTTCCCGGGCTCGGGCGTGTCGCTGACCATGTACAACCTGGACGAATCGATCGCCGGTTTCGCCCGCGCCTGCTTCAACTACGGCCTGCAGCGGAACTACCCGGTCTACCTGTCGACCAAGAACACGATCCTCAAGGCCTATGACGGCCGCTTCAAGGACCTGTTCCAGGAGATCTTCGACAGCGAGTTCAAGGACAGGTTCGCCGCGCAGAAGCTGACCTACGAGCACCGGCTGATCGACGACATGGTCGCGGCCGCGCTGAAGTGGGAGGGCGGCTATGTCTGGGCCTGCAAGAACTACGACGGCGACGTCCAGTCCGACACGGTGGCCCAGGGCTTCGGCTCGCTCGGCCTGATGACCTCGGTGCTGCTGACCCCGGACGGCAACACGGTCGAGGCCGAGGCGGCGCACGGCACGGTGACCCGCCACTATCGCCAGTGGCAGAAGGGCGAGGAGACCTCGACCAACCCGATCGCCTCGATCTTCGCCTGGACCCAGGGCCTGAAGTACCGCGGCCGTTTCGACGGCACGCCGGACGTGACCGCCTTCGCCGACACGCTGGAGCAGGTCTGCGTGCAGACGGTGGAGAGCGGCCAGATGACCAAGGACCTGGCCATCCTGATCGGCCCCGACCAGCCCTGGCTCAGCAGCCGCGATTTCTTCGACGCGGTCGACGCCAACCTGCAGAAGGCGCTGGCCTAGCTCCGCTCAGCCCCTGGCCCGCTCCGGCCAGTAGTTGTCCACCAGCGCCGCGATGGCGCCGGCGCGGTGGGCCCAGCTTTCCCCGCGGGCGGTGATCCGCCGTCCCTCCGCCGCGACCGCGGCGAGGTCGTTGCCGGCCAGCCGCGCCACCAGCGCCTCGGCCCAGTCCGCCTGCGCCGGCCGGATCCGGATCGCCGCCGTTCCGTCCGGGAACAGCCGGTCGATCTCCGCATTGCCGTCGGTGATCACCGCACAGCCCGCGACGGCGGCGCTGAGCAGGCGCTCGTGCAGGCCGGCGGTGAACAGCGGGTTGAGGTGCAGCGCGCAGCGATAGGTCTGCAGCGCGGCGCACATCTCCGGGAAGTCGAGCGGAGCGTGGGTGCGGTGATGGCGAAAGCCGAAGCGCTCCCAGCCGCGGCCGTACAGGTCCAGCGCGACGCCGGCCTCGTCCAGTTCGCGCACGATGCGGTTGCGCCGCCGCCGCCGGATCAGGCGGTCGGCCTCGTTGAGGAAGATGATCAGGCTGCCGTCATAGCCTGCGGTCCAGCCAAGCCCTGCTGCACGCGGGTGGGCGCGGACCGCCGCCTCCACGGCGGACAGCGTGTCGATCGCCGGATCCTCGGCGATCGATGCCATCAGGTCGCGCTGCGCGGGGTCCAGTTCGCTGATCACATGTTCGCGCAGCGCAGCGTCGTCGCTGGTCGAGGCGGCGAAGGCGATACCGCCGCTGCGCTCGTCCCAGGGGCGGCAACGGTCCGGCAATGCGGCGCCGTGCGGCACATAGGCGGCGCGCGCGATGCCGATGGCGTTGAGGAAGTCGACATGGGCGCGGTCGATGCAGGTGACCAGCGCGTTCTGCGCCTTGGCCAGCCGCATCAGCAGGTAGGTCGGGTGGTCGACCAGATAGGCGACATAGGGCACGTTGAAACGGCCATAGAGGTTCTGTCCGCCGACGGCGGCGTCGGCCAGGATGCCACCGGGACCGAGGATGAAGGCGATCCGTTCCGGCCGGGTCAGCAGCTCGCCGAGCCGGGCGCGCGCGCCGGGTTCGTCGTTCTTGGTGTCGAGCACCACGGTCTGGAAGCCGAGCGCATCGAAGCCCTCGGCCAGCGCCTGGGCGAAGGCGTTGACCGCGTCGTACTGGAAGATGCCCTGATAGATGACGGCGATGCGCGGCATGCTCAGCCGAACAGCTGGTCGGGCAGCCAGGTCGCCAGGCCGGGGAACAGCGCCATGATGCCCAGGGCCAAGATCTGCATCAGGATGAACGGCAGCACGCCGCGATAGATCTGCATCGTCTTCACCTGCGGCGGTGCCACCCCGCGCAAGTAGAACAGCGCGAAGCCGAACGGCGGCGTCAGGAACGAGGTCTGCAGGTTCACCGCCATCAGCACGCCGAGCCAGACCGGGTCGATGAAGTCGTTGGCCAGCAGGGCGGGCGCGACCACGGGGACCACGACGAACACGATCTCGATGAAGTCGAGGAAGAAGCCGAGCACGAACATCACGACCATGACCACCACGATCGCGCCGACCGGCCCGCCGAGCAGGTCCTCGTCGGTCAGCAGCCGGGTGACGGCGTGGTCGCCGCCATAGCCGCGGAACACCAGGCTGAACAGCCCGGCGCCGATCAGGATCACGAACACCATGGCGGTAATTTCCATGGTGCTGAGGCAGACCCGCTTCAGGATGTCGGTGCGCGCGGTGGTCCACAGTGCGGCGAGCAGGCCGACGACCAGCATCACCGACAGCACGGCGGCGACCACGATGCCGATCAGGTCGCCGGTGGGGATCTCCTCGCGGGTGACGCGAAGGTCGACGAACGAGGTCAGCACCAGCAGCGCGATCAGCGAGAAGCCGGCCATCAGCACCAGCCAGCGCGCGCCGTTGGCCTGGCGATGCGCGGCCAGCATCAGCGCGCCGACCGCGCCGACGCCGGCCGCCTCGGTCGGAGTGGCGACGCCGCCCAGGATGGAGCCGAGCACGGCGACGATCAGCAGCAGCGGCGGCACCAGCGCGCGCATCACCTTGGCGCCGAAGTTGGCGTCGTGCACGGCGTCGCGCGGCATCGCCGGCGATGTCTTCGGCGCGACGATCGCCATCAGCACCTGGTAGCCGAGATAGAGGCCGACCAGCACCAGGCCGGGCAGCAGGGCGCCGGCGAAAAGGTCGCCGACGGAAACCGGCTCCGGCGACCAGTTGCCGATCTCGCGCTGCGCCTCCTGGTAGGCGTTCGAGATCTGGTCGCCGAGCAGCACCAGCACGATCGACGGCGGGATGATCTGACCCAGCGTGCCGGCGGCGGCGATGGACCCGCAGGCCAGCGTCGGCGAATAGCCGCGCTTGAGCATGGTCGGCAGGGCGAGCAGGCCCATGGTCACCACGGTCGCGCCGACGATGCCGGTGGACGCGGCGAGCAGCGCGCCGACGATGGTGACCGAGAAGCCGAGGCCGCCGCGCATCCGCCCGAACGCCTTGCCCATGGTGTCGAGCAGCTCTTCGGCGATGCGCGAGCGCTCCAGCATTACGCCCATGAACACGAACAGCGGCACCGCGAACAGCACCTGGTTCGTCATCGTGCCGAACACCCGCGACGGCAGGTTGGCGACGAAGGCCATGTCGAACAGGCCGACGATCCAGCCGAACAGGCCGAAGGCCAGCGATACGCCGCCCAGGGTGAAGGCCACCGGGAAGCCGGCCATCAGCACGCCGCAGGTGACGAGGAACATCACGCCGGCGATGATTTCCTTCCAGTCCTCCGGCGTCACGGCTCGGCCTCGGCCTGCGCGCGGGCGGCCTTCTCCTGGGCGATGCCGTGGCCCTCGTCCTCGAAGCCGGCCAGCGCCAGCAGCGAGCGTGCGATCACGGCGAGGCCCTGGACGATCATCAGGGCCGCGAACAACGGGATGATCGTCCGCAGCAGGAAGACGGCCTGGATGCCGCTGGTTTCGGTCGAGCCTTCCAGCTTGTCCCACGACCCGATCACCTGCGCCCAGGAAGCCCAGATCACCAGGATGCAGACCGGGAAGAGCAGCAGCAGGGTACCGCAGAGGTCGACCCAGGCCTTGGTGCGTCCGGACGCCTCGCGATAGAAGATGTCGACGCGGACGTGGCCGTTGACCATCAGCGTGTAGGCGGCGCCGAGCAGGTACATGAAGCCGTGCAGGTAGCTGAGCGATTCCTGCATGAAGATGAAGCCGATGCCGAACACGTACCGCATCATCACGATCGTGAACTGCATCAGCACCATGACGAGCGCGAACCACGCCACCGTGCGGCCGATCCCGGCGGATACGGCCTCGCAGATCCCGACGACGAATCGCAGCACGGGCGTCATGGCGCTTGTACGGCGCGCGGCCGGCCGGGCCGGCCCCGCCTCAGGGCGAGGCAAGGACCGGCGCGTCCAGCTGCAGACCCTGGCTCAGTAGGGGAACGGCAACAGCCGGGCGTCGGAGAACGCGCTGGACGAAAGCTTGGTCCAGGCGATGCCGGTCCCGCGGGCCGCCATGAAGCTGTCGTAGATCCGCTTGGTCAGCTCGTCGCCGCCCTCACCGACCTCCTTCACCACAGCGCCCGAAGCCTCGCCGATCGCGTTCAGCACGTCATTGGAGAATTTCTTCAGCTCGACGCCGTGCTCGTCGAGCAGCGTCTTCAGCGCATCGGCGTTGCGGGCGTCGAACTCCGCCAGCATCTCGACGTTCTCGGCCGCGGCGGCGGCGCGCACGATGGCCTGGTCGGTCTCCGACAGGCTGTTCCAGAAATCGACGTTGATGCCGAGGTCGAGCGCGGTGCCCGGCTCGTGGAAGCCCGGATAATAGTAGTACTGCGTGACCTTGTAGAAGCCGAAGGCCAGGTCGTTCCACGGGCCGACCCATTCGGTGGCGTCGATCGCGCCGGACTCGAGGGCCGGATAGATCTCGCCGCCGGGCAGGGCGACTGCGTTGGCGCCGATCCGCCGCAGCACCTCGCCGCCCAGGCCGGGCATGCGGATGGTCAGGCCCTGCAGATCGTCCAGGCTGTTGATTTCCTTGTTGAACCAGCCGCCCATCTGCACGCCGGTGTTGCCGCACATCATGCACTTGACGTTGAATTGGCCGGCCAGTTCGTCCCACAACTCCTGGCCGCCGAGGTGGTAGATCCAGGCGTTCATCTCGTTGGCGAGCAGGCCGAACGGCACCGCGGCGAAGAAGTTGAACGCCGGCGCTTTGCCCTGCCAGTAGTAGGCGGCGCCGTGATACATGTCGGCATTGCCGGCCGAAACCGCGTCGAAGGACTCGAATGGCGGCACCAGCTCGCCGGCCGCGAACAGCTGCACCGTAAGCCGGCCTTCGGTCATCGCCGTGACCCGGTCGGCGAAGCGCTGGGCGCCGGTGCCGAGTCCCGGGAAGTTCTTCGGCCAGGTGGTGACCAGCTTGACGTCGCGCCGTTCCTGGGCGATCGCGGGTTTCGGCAGGCTGGATGCCGCAGCGGCAACGCCGGCTACGGCGCCGGCCGCGATGAAATCACGCCTTTTCACGTTGGTCTCCCATGGTTCGCCTCCTCCGCCCGCACGCGACCGACGCCGCAACGGCCCGGATGTGAGGGGTTCGGCCTCACACGGCCCGTTCGGCACGCCGTCTCGTTGCGACGCTGCGGCCGGGCCTTGTGCTTTCGTTATACGGGCGGGTCGGAATCGGCGCAACGACGCCGCTTACGGCACCAACGGGGCCCAGCCGCCGGGCCCCAGGCCCTCCAGCGGCTGGAACCGCGCCTTGTAGGCCATCTTGCGGCTGTGGCGGATCCAGTAGCCCAGATAGACATAGCGCAGCCGCTCGCGGCGGGCGGTGTCGATCAGCCACAGAATTACCTGGTTGCCCAGGCTGCGGCGGGCATCGGCCGGGTCGAAGAAGCTGTAGACGGCGGACAGGCCGTCGTCGAGCTGGTCGGCGAGGCAGGTGGCGACCAGGCGATAGTCGGGGTCGCGGAACTCGATCACATGGCTGTCCACCATGGTGTTCTCGATCATCGCCCGGTAGTCGTCGAAGTCCATCAGCGCCATTTCGCCGTCGCCGTGGCGTTCCTGCTGATAGGCCTGGAACAGGTCGAACTGCTCCCGAGTCGCCACCGGCGGGCGCAGGCGGCAATGAAGGTCCTGGTTGCGCTTCCAGATGCGGGCCAGGCTGCGCTGCGGCGCGAAGGCGTCGACCAGCACCCGCACCGAGACGCAGGACTGGCAGCCGGGGCAGTCGGGCCGGTAGACGACGTTGTGGCTGCGGCGGAAGCCGAGGTGGGCGAGCCGCTGGTGCAGCCGGTCAGCGTTCGGCGGCGCCAGCTCCACGAACATGTCGCGTTCGATCCGCCCCGGCAGATACGGACAGGGCCGCGGCGGCGTCACGAACATGAACTTGGGTAGTGGGTGCCCGCTCTCGTGCATGCAAGAATATTAGCGGAACGGGCCGTCCGGCGCCATGAAATCGCGAGACTGTGACTGCCGGCGCCGGCGGGCCGGCGCTCGTGCGCTCACTGTTCCTGGTCGATCGTGATCGCGCCGCCGATTGCCGCGTCGCCGGTGTCCGGCATGCCGTCCACCGTCGGTACCTGGCTGAGCACCACGAAGCTGATGCGCCGGTTGACCGCCGCGAACGGGTCGTCGGCATCCAGCGGGTCGCGGTCGGCACGGCCGACCACGCGGGCGATCCGGTCCTCCGGAATCCCGGCGGCGATCAGCGCGCGGCGGGCGGCGTTGGCGCGGTCGGACGACAGCTCCCAGTTGCCGTAGCCGCCGTCGGTCTGGAACGGACGCGCGTCGGTGTGGCCGGTGATCATGATGTCGTTGGGCAGTTCCCGGATCACCTGGGCGATCACGTCGACCAACGTCGCGGTCTGGTCGTGCAGGGTCGCGCTGCCGCTGGGGAACATCGCGTCGGTCTCGCCGTCGACGATCTGGATGCGCAGGCCTTCCGGCGTCTGTTCGATGCGCAGGTTGTCGCGATAGGGCTCGAGTTCCGGGATGCTGTCGATCGCCTGGCGGATGGCCTGCTCGGTCTGCTCGAACTGCTGCTGCTCCGCCGCCGCCATCGCCTCGGCGGCCTGGCCGCGCGCGATCTGCGTCGCCAACGCCTCGGTCATTTCCTGGATTTCCTCGGCGGTCATGCCGGAAAGATCCTGCTCGCTCAGCGCGCCGACCGCCTGGTCCATGGCGCTCTGCATGGCCTGCTCGGTCAGGTCGCCCAGGGTCTCGGTGCCTTCGCTGTGCGTCGGGCTGGCCGGCAGCGGCGAGGCGACGTCGAAGATCTCGTCGAGGATCTCCGGATGGGTGAAGACGTCGACGCCCTCGGCCTCCAGCGCGCGCAGCACCTGGCGGGCGTCGGTCTGGCGGGCGAGATCGGCGAGGATCTCCGGATAGTTCAGCACGTCGACGCCGTCCTCCTTCAACTGGTCGAGGATCTCGGTGACGTTGGTGCCGGAGTATTTGCCGTCCGACGGCCCGCCCATGCTGTCCGCGTTGGTTGACGGCAGCGAAATCACGACCTGTGCCGGCGTGCCGGCGGCCCGCGCCATGCCGTCGGCCATGATGCTGGTGCCGCCCAGGATGCCGCCGGCACCGCTGCCCGACGGGCGCGCGTTCGACGGGGTGAAGAAGTTGGCGATGCCGGTCTTCTGGTCGGGGCTGGTGGCGTTGATCAGCCACATCAGCAGGAAGAACGCCATCATCGCGGTCACGAAGTCGGCATAGGCGATCTTCCAGGCGCCGCCGTGATGGCCGCCGCCGGCGACGATCTTCTTCTTGACGATAATGGGGGCGATCGCATCGTCCGCCATGACGATCTCCTACCTGAGACTCATCCCGGCCGCGGGGTCACACCGCGGGCAGGCTGCCGGTCGCCTCCTCGAGCTCGGCAAAGGTGGGGCGCACACCCGACAACAGGGTCTTGCGCGCGAACTCGATCGAGACCTGCGGGGCATAGCCCTGCATGTGGGCGAGCAGCCCGGCCTTGATGCATTCCAGGTACTTGGAATCGGCTTCCTGCGCCTGCTTGCAGGCGTTCGCCATCGGGCCGACGATGCCATAGGAAAGGAAAATCCCGAGGAAGGTACCGACCAGTGCGCCGGCGATCAGACCGCCGAGGACGGACGGCGGCTGGTCGATCGACGACATGGTCTTGATCACGCCCAGCACCGCGGCGACGATGCCCAGCGCCGGAAGACCGTCCGAGATGTTGGTCATCGCATGGCTGACCGCGTGGTCCTCGTGGTGGTGGGTCTCCAGCTCCTCGTCGATGATCGCTTCGAGCTCGTGGGGGTTGTCCGTGCCCAGCGTCAGCATCCGCAGATAGTCGCAGACGAAATCGAGCGCGTGGTGGTCCTTCTGGATCTTGGGAAACTGCGAGAACAGCGCGCTCTCGTGCGGGTTCTCGATGTGCGCTTCCAGCGCCAGCATGCCCTTGGTCTTGGCCAGCCGGAAGATCTGGTACTGCAGGCTCAGCAGCTCGATATAGTCGGCCTTCTTGAACCGCGGGCCCTTCATGGCGCGGCCGAAGCCCTTCAGCGCGCCTTTCAGCACCCAGCCGGGATTGGAGATGATGGTCGCGCCGGCGGCCGCCCCGCCGATGATGATCATCTCGAACGGCAGGGCCTCGATGATGACCTCCAGATGGCCGCCGGCGGCGATGAAGCCGCCGAACACCATGGCGAAAACGACAACGATGCCGATGATGACGAGCATGGGAGCGGGCTGCCCGGTTCCTGATTACGGTTAACCGCGCCCAATGAACCGAATTTGGGTTAATAGCCGGTGAAGCCGGCCGGCTTCGCTCAGTCGATCTCGTCCAGCCGGGTGCAGGCCGCGCCGATGCGCTGCAGCGCGTCGATCACCTTCTGGCCGTGGGCCGGGCCGCGGGTCTCGATCTCGATGTCGATCTCGACCGACTTGACCGGCACGTCGAGGTGCAATCGCCGGTGTGCGACCTCGACGATGTTGCCGCCGACGTCGGCAACCGTGCCGACCAGCGAGGCCAGCGCGCCCGGCCGATCCTCGATCCGCAGCCGCAGCCCCATCATGCGCCCGTCGGTGATCAGGCTGCGCAGCAGCACGGACGACAGCAGGCGGTTGTCGATATTGCCGCCGCAGACGACAAGACCGACGCGCACGCCGGCGAAGCGTTCCGGCTCGGCCATGATCGCGGCCAGCCCGGCCGCCCCGGCGCCTTCGGCGACCACGTTGGCGCGTTCGGCCATCAGCGCGATCGCCTGTTCGATGCGGCTGTCGTCGACCACCAGGATGTCGTCGACCAGCGCGCCGATCACCGGCCGGGTCAGGCTGCCCGGCGTGCGCACGGCGATGCCCTCGGCCAGGGTGGTCCCGCCCGGCAGCGGCCGCCCGTCGCGCGCCAGCGTGGGATAGGCGGCCGACTGCACGCCGATCAGCGCGATGTCGGGGCGCACCGCACGCGCGGCGATGGCGATGCCGGCCATCAGCCCGCCGCCGCCGATCGGCACCACCAGCGCCTGCAGGTCCGGCACGGCGGCCAGCATCTCCAGCGCGACGCTGCCCTGGCCGGCGATGATCGCCGGGTCGTCATAGGGGTGGATCAGGGTCAGGCCGCGCTCGTCGGCGAGCTTGCGCGCATGGGCGCGGCAGGCGTCGATCTCGTGGCCGAACAGGTCGACGGTCGCCCCATAGCCTTCGGTCGACGCGATCTTGGTGAACGGCGTGCCCAGCGGCATGACGATGGTCGCCGGGATGCCGAGCCGGCCGGCGTGATAGGCCACGCCCTGTGCGTGGTTGCCGGCCGACATCGCGATCACGCCGCGGCGGCGCGCGTCCTCGGGCAGGCTCAGCAGTTTGTTCAGGGCGCCCCGCGGCTTGAACGAGCCGGTAACCTGCAGGGTTTCCAGCTTCAGGAACAGGTCGCAGCCCAGCCGTGCCGACAACGCCGGCGCCGGCACGGTCGGCGTGGCGATGGTGGCGTCGGCGATCCGCGCCGCCGCGGCGCGGATGTCGTCGACGCCGACGGCGAAGTCCTCGGCGCTCATCCGCCGGGCCGCAGGATCAGGGTGGCGACCGCGTTGTCCTCCGCCTGGGCCCAGGACGTCGGAATCGGCCAATACTCGCCGTCGGCCCAGGGCTGGGCCAGGTTCGACCAGTAGGGCGAATAGGGATTGTCGGACTGGCCGGGCGCCATCGAGAACACCGACTGGTCGAGGTCGCCGAGGTCGTAGACCGCGCGCAGCCCGGCCCCGTGGACGTTCAGGAACGGGTCGTCGTCGTTGCCGAACGGGGTGCCGCCGCGCATCACGGTCGCCCAGCTGCCGCCGGTCGGCACCGAGGCGTCGAGCCAGTCGCCGAGCAGCGGGATGCGGCCGATCGCCTGGTGGCGGAAGTTCGCGCGGTGGGCCTCGCCCCAGGCCCATTGTGCGGGGTCGTCGCCATAGCGCGCGGCCAGGAAATCGAGCGCGGCCAGCAGCGAGCGCTCGCGCATGGCGTCGCAGTCCTCGACCGAGTCGGTGGTGACGTCGTCGCACCAGTGCGGCATCTCGGTCAGCACCGCGGCGACGAAATCCGGCTTGCGCGAGAATACGTCGGGAAAGATCGCGCCCAGTTCGTCGGCGGGGATGGTGCGGTTCAGCTCACGTGCCCACGCCTCGTAAATCAGTGGCTCGGCCGCGTCGGCCGTCATCCGGCCGTCCCAGGCGGCGAGCCGGGCGGCGGCGGCCTGGGCACGCGGATCGCGGAACTCGCCGTCCAGCATCAGCGGCAGCAGCTGACGGGCCTCCAACGACAGCACGTCGTGCTGCATGGCGCGGAAATCGGCGGCGGTCAGCGCGTCGGCCCCGTCCAGCATCTGGTGGATGCGGTCGCTGCGATAGGGGAAGTCGTAGGTGCTGCCGAGGAAATAGGGGTAGTCGTCGCCGACAACCCGGTTGTTGGCGTTGACGATGCTGTGGGCGGGCGGGTTGAACGCCTGCGGCAGGTCGTCGAACGGGATCCAGCCGACCCAGTCGAACGCGCCGCTCCACCCGGGCGCCGGGGCGCGGCCGTCGCCGCCGGCCCGGATCGGAACGCGGGCCGGCGCGATGAAGCCGATGTTCCCGGCGGTGTCGCCATAGTGCATGTTCTGCTGCGGCGCGACGAACAGCCGCGCCGCCTCGCGGAAGCTCGCCCAGTCGGTCGCCCGGTTCAGCCGCAGCATACCCTCGGCCGTGGTGTCGTCGGGTAGCAGATAGGGCGCGGACAGCGCCAGGATTTCGCCCTCCGCCAGAACATCGGCCGCATCGTCGGGGCGCAGATCGGAGATGACCGGGCCGTGGCGGGTCTGGCGGACCGTGAAGGTCAGGCTGTCGCCGCCGGCGATGGCCAGCGTCTCCGCGCGGGTTTCGACGGCTGCCCAGCCGTTCGGCGTCTGGTACTGGGCCGTGTCGTCCGGGTTCAGCCGCTCGATGAACGTGTCGGCCATGTCGGAATGGGTGGTGGTGAAGCCCCAGGCGATGTGGCCGTTGTGGCCGAGGATGTGGAACGGCACCCCCGGCGTGGTACCGCCGACCAGGTCCATCGTCGGCGTCTTGATGTGGACCATGTACCATGTGCCGGGCAGGCCGTGGCGCAGGTGCGGGTCGTTGGCGAGCAGCGGCATGCCGCTGGCGGTCATGCTGCCGTCGACCACCCAGGCGTTGGACGCGTCCCAGGGTGTGCGGAACAGCGGCGGAATGTCGGCGGCGGCCGCCTGCCAGTCGGCATCGGCATCCAGCGCCGCCTGGTCCCAGACGGGTAGGGTGGGGCCGTATTCCGATTCCGGCAGGTCGGGGTAGTATTCCGATGTCAGCGCCGGGCCGAGGACGCGCTCGACCCGCATCCGCTCGATCTCGTACGAGAAATTCCAGCCGGCCAGGAAGATGGCCATCAGCTTGCCCCACACCAGCGAGTCCGCCGGCCGCCACGGCTCGGGGCGATAGCTGTCGAGGTCGAAGCTGGGCGGCAGCCGCATGTACATCGCCGGCGACCAGGCGCCCTCGTGGGTCGCGAGGTAGCCGTTGACGCCGGCAGCATAGGCATCGAGCGTCGCCTTCAGCTCCGGGCTCGCGGTTTCGTAGGTCTGTTCCGCCAGCCGATAGAGACCGAGGGTGCGGGCGAACCTGTCGAGGTCGACGACCGAATCGATCGCCACGATCTCCGACAGCCGGCCGGCACCGAGGCGCCGCATCTGCTCCATCTGCGGGAAGCGGTCCTGGGCATGGACGAAGCCGAGCGCATAGTAGGCGTCCGCCTCGTTGTCGGCGCGGATGTGGACGATGCCGCGGGCGTCGCGCAGCACGGTGACCGGCGCCTGCGGGCTGGCCAGCACGATCTCGCCGTCGATCTGCGGCTCGGACGAGCTCAGCCAGATCAGCGCGCCGCCGACCAGCAGCATCGCCAGCATGACGATGCTGCCGGTCAGCCAGATCAGGATGCGGAACGTGCGGCGCAGGAAGCGCATCAGTGCGGATCCCCCGGGTCATGGGAATTGTTCAGCCAGGCCAGGATCGTCGGGCGGTCGGCGTCGAGCACCGGCGCGCCGGGCCGCGAGGCCGTATCCGCATGGCCCGACAGCTTGATGGGGTTCCCGGCGACCACGAAGCCGGCATTGGGGCCGTCGGCCAGCGTCGCGATCATGTTGCGTCCCCGGATATGGGGATCGGCCAGCACCGTCGCCACGTCGTTGATCGGGCCGCAGGGCACGCCGGCGGCCTGCAGCACGGCAAGCCAATGCGCGACGCTGCCGCCCGCCAGCGCGGCCTCGATCTCGGTCTTCACCGCATCGACATGGGCGGTGCGGGCGTCGTTGGTGGCGAAACGGGGGTCCGCGGCCAGCTCAGGGCGGCCGAGCGCCGACGCCAGCCGGGCGAACAGCGAGTCGTTGCCGGCCGCGATGATGATGTGGCCGTCGTCGGCGTGGAAGGCCTCGAATGGCGTGATCGACGGGTGACGGGCACCCATCGGGCCTGGCACGCGGCCGGTGGCGACGTAGCGGGCGATCGCGTTCTCCAGGATGGCGACCTGGCAGTCGAGCATGGCGACGTCGACCAGCTGGCCGGTACCGGTGCGGGCGCGCTCGATCAGCGCGGCCTGGATGCCGATCGCGGTGAACAGGCCGGCGGTGATGTCGCCGACCGAAGTGCCGACCCGCGTCGGCGGCGCGCCGGGCTGGCCGGTGATGCTCATGATGCCGCCCATGGCCTGCACCACCATGTCATAGGCCGGCCGGTCGGCATAGGGACCGGTCTGGCCGAAGCCGGAGCAGGCGGCGTAGACCAGCCGCGGGTGACGGGCGTGCACCGCCTCCCAGCCATAGCCGAGCCGGTCCAGCGTGCCGGGACGGAAGTTCTCGACCAGCACGTCGGCGCGCGCGAGCAGCCGGTCGAACACGGCCCGATCCTCGGCCAGCTTCAGGTCCAGCGCCAGGCTCTGCTTGCCATGGTTGAGCGACAGGAAATAGGCCGACACGCCATTGACATAGGGCCCGAAGGCGCGGCTGTCCTCCCCGGTGCCCGGCCGCTCGATCTTGATCACTCGCGCGCCCAGGTTGGCCAGCACCATGGTGCAGTAGGGGCCCGCCAGCACGCGGGTCAGGTCCAGCACGACGATGCCGGCCAGCGGGCCGGCGCCGTCCGGCGTAGTGCTCGGCGATTGAGCCGTCATCGTGTTGCGTCTATCTCCGTCCATGGTGGTGCCGCGGCTGCCGCGGCCGGACGATAGGCGGGAAAGACCATGCAGCAGAAGCATTTTCTCGGGCTGACGGCAGCGGGATTCCACAAGGTCGCCTATACGGAATGGGGTCCGGCCGACGACCCCTGTCCGGTGGTGTGCGTGCACGGGTTGACCCGGAACGGGCGGGATTTCGATGCCCTGGCCGGTCGGCTGGCGGCGGCCGGACGGCGCGTGGTCTGTCCCGACGTCGTCGGGCGCGGCCGCAGCATGTGGCTGACCGATCCGGCCGGCTACGGCTATCCGCAATATTGCGCCGACATGGCTGCGCTGATTGCCCGCCTCGATGTGGAGGCGGTGGACTGGGTCGGCACATCAATGGGCGGGCTGATCGGCATGTTCCTCGCCGCCGGGCTGCGCTCGCCGATCCGCCGGCTGGTCATGAACGACATCGGCCCGTTGATTCCCGGCGCGTTCCTCGGCCGTCTCGCCGCCTATGTGGGCAAGCCGGTCCGCTTCGATACGCTGGAGCAGGGCGAGGCCTATCTGCGCGAGATCCATGCGCCGTTCGGAACGCTCACCGACGCGCAGTGGCGCCATCTTGCCGATCACAGCCTGCAGCACATGCGCGGCGGCTACTACATCCTCGGCTACGATCCGAAGATCGGCGACGCCTTTCGTGCGCAAGGCGATCCGCAGGACGTCGCGCTTTGGGAGGCCTGGGCCCGCGTCGACGCGCCGGTGCTGGCGGTCCGCGGCGCCCGCTCCGACCTGCTTTCGGCGGAAACGGTGGCGCAGATGAAGCGGACCCACCGCAGCGGACGCGTCGCGGAGTTCGTCGTCGCCGATGCGGGGCACGCGCCGGCACTGATGGACGACGGCCAGATCGCTGCGGTCGAGGCATGGCTGGCCGGGCGTGAGGTCGGCGTCGCGCGGTGAAGGTACAATAAAGCTATAATTTGAGCGAAAACCAAACCGATATTGTATTGCGGTTGTCCAAACATCCTCATATATTCACAAAACGAATACGGTGAACATCAATAAATACCGTGGGGGTTGTGATGTCGTCGGACAAAGTTCAAGTCAATGCAGTTGAATTTTTCGGGGATGCCTGTGTGGGCTTTGACGAGCTTCCTGAAATCGACCAGGTGATCGTCGACGATTGGCGCTCGTTCTTCACGGAGCCCGATTTCGCCCGTTTCCTGTCCGGCCAGTGCCATGCGGCGCGCCGGTCGGCGGGTGCGTTGGCGGAGGCCGGTTCCCACGGACCGTCGGCCCGGGTGGCCGCACTGGCGCACGACCTGGCGTCGACCTGTGGCGGGCTGGGCATGGCAAGGGCGCACCGGCTGGCGGCCGAACTAGAACTGGCGAGCGACGGCAGATGCGACGCGCGGATCGAGGCGCTGCTGCCGCGGTTGCTCGGCGCTATCGAAGCCGCCGCGTCGCGGCTGGAGACGCGGTACCCGGCGGCCCAGACGGAATCGCACTGAAATGGCAAAAGAGATGGCCGACCTCTGTGTCCTGATTGTCGACGACAACGTCGGCGCAATCAACCTGCTGAAGATGGTGCTGAACCGGATCGGGGTCGGCAAGGTACTGGACGCGACCGATGCCAAGCAGGCCTTCGCCACGCTGGAGCGCGGCGTCGAGCCGGTCGACATCGTGATGTGCGACTGGCGGATGCCGGAAGTGAGCGGGCTGCACTTCCTGCGCCGCGTGCGCGAGCGCCACGCGCAGCTGCCCTTCGTCATGGTGACGGCCAAGTCCGACGTGGACTCGATTTTGCGGGCGAAGGAATTCGGCGTCACCGACTTCATCGCCAAGCCGTACAACGCGAAGACGATCCTGACCAAGGTGACCAAGCTGGCGAAGACGATCGAAACGGCCCGGCCGGCGGTGCGGGCCAGCATGCCGGCCAGTCCGGCGGACTATGCATCGGAGCTGATCGAGCTGACCGTGGCGCCGCGCCCGGCGGCCGCGTAGGCCGGTCAGCGGATCTCGGTCGCGAAGGCGAAGGTGGTCAGCTGGTCGGCCGTGAAGAAATAGATGTCGTCCCAGGACGTCGACAGGGCGGGAATCCAGGCCCGCGGGTCCACGCCGAGCTGTTCCAGGTGGCGCATGCAGGCCGCGGCGACCTGCTGGCCCTGGCGCAGGCCGCTCTGGGTGTCGCCGCCGCCCTCGGTGATGAAGGCGCGGTGGACGCCGATCCAGCTGCCGGCAAAGGCGATGCGCCGGACCCCGCCGGCGAAGGCCAGCGGGCAGGACGAGGCGCATAGCCCGTCGTCGACCACCATGGTGTCGAGGCCGCGGGCACGGATGACCGCGCCCATCTGCATAGCCTCGGTTACCGATCCGCCCGGGCTGTCGAACACGACCAGCGTCGCCTTGCGGTCGTGGTCGATGTCGAAGCCCAGCAGGTCCTGCGCGCTGCCGGGGGCGATCCGACCGGCCGCCAGGATGTAGGTCACGCCACCGGCCTGGTGCAGGCTGAACTGCATCGCCGCCTGGCTGACCGGCAGCGGCTCGCCGCCGAACGGCAGCTGCGGCTGGCCGCGCTCGGGTGCCAGCGGCCGCACCGACGGCGAATAGGGGCGCACGTTGTCGCCGGGTGCGGGCGGACTGACGAACGGGTCGAGGATCGACGGTGCGCCGGAGCCCGGCGCGGTGACCAGCGTCTCCGGCAGCGGCAGACCGGGCCGATCCTCGACGGCGGTTCCCACGGCGGCGGACAGGTCGAAAACCACCAGTGCGGCAGCACCCAGCATCGCGGCAAGTGCCACCAGCCAGATCGGCGCGGTCAGCACCTGGACCAGGGCCGGCGGCGCCTTGGCCAGTACCGGCGCGGTCATGCCGCCGGCCCGCCCGGCTGGCGCGGCCGGTGGATCGCGGTCACCGAGGCCGACGGCTCGGCGGCGCCGTCACGGCCGGCTGCGCTCGCGTCGTCGGACGCGGCTTCGGTTGCGGCCGCGGCCGGGCGCAGCGCGTGCGAACCCTGGATGCGCTCCAGCGCGGCCAGCGCGCCGGTCAGCTCCGCCACGGTCAGGGTGCGGCCGTCGAGGTCGCTGCCGCTCTCGCGCTGGCGGATGACGCCATGGACCACCATCAGCACGAGCACCAGCACCGCCGGCATCATGTCGATCGCGATGGCGCCAGCCCATGACGGCACGAAGTCGTCGGCATAGAGCAGCACCGCTTCGGCGCTGCTGACCGGAGTGAAGCGGAACGGCAGCACCGCCGGCCGGTCGAGGATCTCGCCGGCCGCGCGCGACAGGGCGACGCTGGTCTGCTCCACCGAATCGGCGACGGATTCGATCACCGCCTCCTGGCGCTGGCCGAGGTCGCTGGCCCCGCCGGAGGGCGCCGGCCGTACGAAGGTCTCGGCCAGGTCGTCTGCCGCCCGCTTGACCGCGGGCGCGACCGAGCTCTGCTGCAGGGCGGTGATCACCCCGACCAGCGCGACCGCCTCGTCGGCGAAGGCCACGGCGCGCTCGTCGATCGGCCGCTGGCCGACATTGCCGGTCAGCCGCCGCATCGCCACCAGATGCTGGCTGCCGCGCTCGTACAGGTCCTCGACCTGGTCGCGGGAGTCGCGGATGCGCTCGGCGAGGTCGGCCAGCTGGCGCGACGTCTGGGTCAGCAGCGCGACAATGGTGCCGTGCCCGGCCGAGCCGGTCAGCGAGCCGCTGGTCTCCTCCGACGCGGCCAGGTCGGCGAAGCGCGCGGCAGCCAGTTCCAGGTCGGGCAGCAGGGTCTGCGCGGCCAGCGCATTCTCGTTCGCCGCTTCCAGCCGAGACTGGTATTCCTCCGTCGCCTCGGCCAGGTGCTGCTCGATCGCGGCGGAGCCGGCGAGCGCGGCGGCATTGAGCCAGCTCGACATCGCCACGATGCCTATGCAGCCAAGGCCCATGGCCAGGAACAGGGCGAGCCGGCTGCCGCCGCCGGTCATCGCCGGCAGGAAGCGCATCAGGTAGGTCCAGAAGGCATAGATCGCGACCGAGACGGCGACGGAATAGATCACCGCGCCGCCCAGAGACGTCAGGCCGTTGTCGTCCAGCAGACCCTTGACGCCGAGATAGGTCCAGTAGCCGCTGCCTGTCGCCATGATCGCCAGCGTCGCGCTGGTGGTCGTCTCCAGCGCCCGCAGGTTCCGCCTCAGCTCTTGCGCCATCGCTCGTCGTGCCCCCCGGTCGCCGCCCGCTCCGCAGAGCCGACCGTGCGATTGCGGCAGCTTTGCGGCAGGGCGGGCGCTCTCAGACGTCCATCGCCGACCGGGCGCGCAGGATGGCCGGGTCGGGCGCGACCACCACCTTGTCGTCGCGGTCCTTGTAGTCCAGCGAACCCAGGAAGTGGCGCAGGCAGGCGATCCGCGCCCGCTTCTTGTCGTCGGACTTGATCACCGTCCAGGGCGCATGCTCGGTGTCGGTGTGATCGAACATGGCGTCGCGCGCCTCGCTGTACTCCGCCCACTTGTCGCGCGAGGCGATGTCGATCGGCGACAGCTTCCATTGCTTCAGCGGGTCGTTCTGGCGGTCGTCGAACCGCTTCGCCTGCTCGTCCTTGGTCACGGTCAGCCAGTATTTGATCAGGTGCAGGCCGGAGCGGACCAGCATCCGCTCGAACTCCGGGCACTGGTGCAGGAACTCGCGATACTGGTCGTCGGTGCAGAAGCCCATCACCTTCTCGACGCCGGCGCGGTTGTACCAGGAGCGGTCGAACAGCGCGATCTCGCCTGCAGCCGGCAGGTGCTCGACATAGCGGTGGAAGTACCACTGGCTGCGCTCGCGCTCGGTCGGCTTGAGCAGCGCGACGACGCGGGCGCCGCGCGGATTCATGTGCTCCATGAAGCGCTTGATGGTGCCGCCCTTGCCGGCGGCATCGCGGCCCTCGAATACGGCGACGACCTTCTGCTCTGCCTCGGCCACCCAGCGCTGGACCTTGAGCAGCTCGATCTGCAGCAGACGGAGCTGCTCCTCGTAGTCCTTCGTGTCCATGCGGTCGCGATAGGGGTATTCGCCGAACTCGAAGTCGCGCAGTGCCGCGCCCTTGGGGTCGCGCCGGCGCGCGCCGTCCCTGTCGTCCTTCGTCTTCTTTTTCTTGTCGTCGTCCTTGTTGCCCATCGCAGTGTCCAGCGTCGGTGGCTCAGCGGTTCAACGTCTCGGCGGCCTCGACCGCGAAATAGGTCAGCACGCCGTCGGCGCCGGCCCGCTTGAAACCGGAGAGGGCCTCGATCACGACCCGGTCGCGGTCCAGCCAGCCCTGGGCGGCGGCGGCGCACAGCATGGCATATTCGCCGCTGACCTGATAGGCGAAGGTCGGCGCGCCGAATCGCTCCTTGGCGCGGCGCACGATGTCGAGATAGGGCATGCCCGGCTTGACCATCACCATGTCGGCGCCCTCGGCCAGGTCGAGCGCGATCTCGTACATCGCTTCGTCGCCATTGCCGTAGTCGAGCTGGTAGGTGCGCTTGTCGCCCTTCAGCGCGCCGGTGGAACGGACTGCATCGCGGAACGGGCCGTAGAACGCCGAGGCATATTTGGCGGCATAGGCCATGATCATCCGGTCCTGGAACCCGCCGCGGTCAAGCGCATCGCGAATGGCGCCGATGCGGCCGTCCATCATGTCGGACGGCGCGATCACCTCGAAGCCGGCCGCGGCCAGCGTCAGCGACTGGCTGCACAGTATCGACACGGTGGCGTCGTTGACGATGCGCCCGTGCTCCATGACGCCGTCGTGGCCATGGGTAGTGTAGGATCGAGCGCGACGTCGCCCATCAGCCCGATCTCCGGCACCGCGTCCTTGATCGCCCGGGCGGCACGGCAGACCAGGTTGTCCGGATTCATCGCCTCGCGCGCATCGAGGCTACGCAGCGCCGGGTCCAGCGCCGGGAACAGCGCCAGCATCGGGATGCCGAGACCGGCGGCACGCGTGGCCGCCTTGACCGCGCGATCGACCGACAGCCGCTCGACGCCGGGCATCGACGGCACCGGCTCGGCCACGTTGCGGCCCTCGATCACGAACAGCGGCCAGATCAGGTCGGCCGGACGCAGCTCGGTCTCGCGGACCAGGGCGCGGATCCACGGCGCCTGGCGCAGACGGCGCGGCCGGCTGCGCGGAAATCCGGCCAGGGGACGGCCGCCGTCTTCGCTGCGGTGGGCGGGCATGGGCGTGCTCCGTTTGTCGTTGCCGACAGGCCTACACACCGCCCGCGCGCCGTTCAAGCGGTGCAATCGATGCAATATCGCGCTTTTCTTGCCTCGCGCGCGGCTCTAAGTGAGGCGGCAGGAGCATCCGAGCCATGTCCATCGCCCGTGCCGCCGCGCCCGCCGTGGCCCCCGTCGTGGTCCTCGTCTGCGGCGGCCTGATCCTGTCGCTCAATCTGGGCGTGCGGCAGAGCTTCGGCCTGTTCATCGAGCCGTGGAACGACAGCCTGGGCTGGGGCGTCGCCTCGTTCTCGCTGGCGATCGCGCTGCAGAACCTGCTGTGGGGTGTGTTCCAGCCGGTGTTCGGCGCGCTGGCCGACCGCTATGGCACCGCGCGCACGGTGATCTTGGGCGCGCTGCTGTATTTTGCCGGCCTGCTGATCATGGCAATGCCGGGATGGGAGATCGTGTTCCACGTCGGCGCCGGCCTGATCATCGGCATGGGCCTCAGCGGCACCGCCTTCGCCGTGGTGCTGGGCGCGATCGGCCGGGCCTATCCGCCGGAGAAGCGCAGCATGGCGCTGGGCCTCGGCAGCGCGATGGGGTCGTTCGGTCAGTTCGCCATCGCGCCGACCGGCCAGGCGCTGATCGACGCGCTGGGCTGGTCGAATGCCCTGCTGATCTATGCCGCCGCGGTGCTGGTGATGATCCCGTGCGCGCTGGCGCTGATCGGCAAGCCGCAGCACGACGGCGCGGCCGACGCGCCGCAACAGACGCTGCGTGCCGCCCTGCGCGAGGCCAGCGGCCATTCCGGCTACTGGCTGCTCACCGCCGGCTTCTTCGTCTGCGGCTTCCATGTCGCGTTCATCGCCACCCACCTGCCGGGCTATGTCGAGGTGTCGGGTCTCGACCCGCAGGTGGCTGCGTGGGCGCTGGGCCTGGTCGGGCTGTTCAACATCCTCGGCACGTTGACCGCCGGGGCGCTCGGCGGACGCTACCGCAAGAAATACCTGCTCAGCCTGCTCTACGGCACCCGGGCGGTGGTGATCCTGGGCTTCCTGCTGGTGCCGCCGTCGACCGTCAGCGTGCTGGTCTTCGCCGCGGCGATCGGCTTCCTCTGGCTCAGCACCGTCCCGCTGACCACCGGGCTGGTCGCACAGCTGTTCGGCCCGCGCTACATATCGACCCTTTTCGGCATCGTCTTCCTCAGCCATCAGGTCGGCGCCTTCATCGGCGTCTGGCTGGGCGGGTTGCTGTTCGAGCGGACCGGCTCCTACGATACGGTCTGGTGGATCGCTGTCGCGCTCGGCGTTGCCGCCGCGCTGATCCACCTGCCGATGGGCGACGCACCGGTGGAGCGCCTGCGCCGCCAGCCGGCCGCGGCCTGACGTCCGGAGCGGGCACGGCGCCCGGCGGCCGATTCGGGCGGTGACTCGGCGGCCGAAGCGCGCTATGATCCGGCCATGATCAACGCGTCCGTCAGCTATTATTACTTTAGCTATCCGCTGCCTCTGGCGGGGGATGGGTTGCGCGCGGACTGATCAGACAGCGACGAGGAACCCAAGCAACCGCCAGATCCCCCTGGCGGTTTTTTTGTGCCGCCGGCCGGGACCCCTGAGAGGAGCAAGACCGTGCCGGACAATACCGACGATATCCGCATCCGTGCGATCAAGGCGCTGAGCACGCCGGCCGAGGTGATGGCCGAGCATCCGCGCAGCGATGCCGCAACTGCGACCGTGACCGCGACGCGACGCGCGCTGCACGGCATCCTGACCGGGTCAGACGACCGGCTGGCCGTGGTGATTGGGCCGTGCTCGATCCACGACCCGGCGGCGGCGATGGATTATGCCGCGCGGCTGGCCGAACAGCGCCGCCGTCTGGCCGGCGACCTGGAGATCGTCATGCGGGTCTATTTCGAGAAGCCGCGGACGACCGTCGGCTGGAAGGGCCTGATCAACGATCCCGACCTCGATGGCAGCTTCCACATCGACAAGGGACTGCGGCTGGCGCGCGGCCTGCTCGCCGACATCAACCACCTCGGCCTGCCGGCCGGCTGCGAATATCTCGACACCACCACGCCGCAGTACATCGCCGACCTGGTCGGCTGGGGCGCGATCGGCGCGCGCACGACCGAAAGCCAGATCCATCGCGAGATGGCGTCGGGGCTTTCCTGCCCGGTCGGGTTCAAGAACGGCACCGACGGCAACGTGCGCATCGCCATCGACGCGATCCGTGCCGCCTCGCAGCCTCACCATTTCCTGGCGGTGACCAAGGCGGGCCAGTGCGCCATCGCCGAGACGGCCGGCAATGCGGACTGCCACGTCATCCTGCGCGGCGGCAAGGCGCCGAACTACGATGCCGCCAGCGTCGACGAGGCCTGCGCGGCGCTGGAAGGCGCCGGGCTGCGGCCGCAGGTGATGATCGACGCCAGCCACGCCAACAGCGCCAAGAAGCCGGAGAACCAGCCGAAGGTGGTGGACGACGTCGCGGCGCAGCTCGCCGCCGGCGACGGCCGTATCATCGGCGTGATGGTGGAGAGCAACCTGGTTGCGGGGCGCCAGGAACTGGAGGCGGGCAAGCCGCTGGTCTACGGCCAGAGCGTCACCGACGGCTGCATCGGCTGGGACGACACCGTGGCGGTGCTGGACCGCCTCGCCGGCGCGGTCGCCGCGCGGCGGCGGGCGGCGGCCGGCAGCCGGGTCAGCAGTCGAGCATCAGCCTGACGTTTTGGGCGGCAGCGCCGGAGGCACCCTTGCCCAGGTTGTCGAGGCGGGCGATCAGCACCGCCTGGCGATGGGTCGGGTTGTCGTAGACCCGAAGTTCCATGCGGTCGGTGTCGTTCAGGCCTTCCGGCTCCAGCCGCACCGGCATGTCCGGGCCGTCCAGCGGCATGACCTGCACCAGCGCCGAGCCGGCGTAGCGCTCGGCAAGGGCGGCGTGCAGGTCGCCCGCGCCGGGTGTGCCGGGCAGCGTGTCGAGGTGCAGCGGCACCGACACCAGCATGCCTTTGTAGAAGTTGCCGACCGAGGGCACGAAGATCGGCCGCCGCCGCAGGCCGGAGTATTTGTGCAGCTCCGGCAGGTGCTTGTGTTCCAGCGCCAGACCGTAGAGCTCGAACGCCGGCGCGGTGCCGGCCTCGTAGCTTGCGATCATCGCCTTGCCGCCGCCGGAATAGCCGCTGACGGCGTTGACCGAGATCGGATGTTCGACCGGGACCAGGCCGGCATCGACCAGCGGCCGCAGCAGCGCGATGCCGCCGGTGGGATAGCAGCCGGGGCTGGTCACCTTGCGCGCGGCGCGAATGGCGTCGGCCTGGCCGGCCACCATCTCGGGAAAGCCGTAGACCCAGCCGGGCGCCACCCGGTGCGCGCTGGAACCGTCGATCACCTTCGGGGCTGCCGCGCCCAGGCCCTCGATCGCATGCGCCGCTTCCTTCGCCGCCTCGTCGGGCAGGCACAGCACGACCAGGTCGACCTGGCGCATCAGCGCCAGCTTCGCGGCGGGGTCCTTGCGCTTGTCCTCGTCGATGCTGACCAGCTCGACGCCGCCAACCTCGGCCAGCCGTGCGCGGATGCCCAGGCCTACGGTGCCGGCCTCGCCGTCGATGAAGACCGCGCGTGCCGCCGAACCGCCCGTGCGCGGGGTCGTCCCGGCCTCGGCATGCAGGCTTTCGGTGGAGTCGGTCATCAAAACCTCCATCGGCTCGGGTCGGCTGCCTGCGAGCCGTTGCGGCGGGCAGGCGGTGGGCAACAAAAAAGCCGCGCTGGCGGCGCGGCTTGCGTGTCGGCGCGCGAGGCGCGCGTCATCGCAGCCGCGAGGCGCGGATGCGCGGACGTCGGGCGCTGGTTGCTGCGTTCGGCATGCCGCCTATATCGGCGCGCGCATGGCCGATGTCAATGTTCGCCGCCGACGCGATCCAGCGCACGCTCAACCGTCGCCGCCGGTCTCCGCGGTCGCGTCGGGCAGGACCCCCGGCTCGCCGGCAACCGGCGTCAGCGTCAGGAACTCGGTTCCGTCGAAGACGAACCATCGGGTCGCCGCCCACAGCGGGATGTCGTCGCCGAAGGCCGCGGTGACCGCGTCGGTCGGGTTGGCGACCAGCAGGCGGCTGTCGTCCCGGTAGTCGAAGCCGAACTCCGCCGTAGGCCCCGGCACGACGCGCCCGCTTGTCGCGTCGACCGCGATCACCGCCTGGCAGGTGGTGCCGCAGCCGACCTGGGCGATGCGATAGCGCGCCGCGAAGTCGGCGGGCTTGCCGATCGCCTGGCGCAGCGCCGCCTCGAACAGCGCGGCATCTGGATGGCTGGTGAAATCCACACTTTCGACCAGCGCGTCGGGCGCCTCCACCGCCGGATAATCGGCGAAGGCCGGGATGGCCTCGGCCGGCGGTGGCATCCATACGGTCGGCCCCGACGGTTCCGCCGTTTCGTCCCAGCGCGCACCGATGATGTCGACCAGCCGTGCCTGCACGTCGGCCAGCGGCTGCGGCGCGTTCGGGTTGGCGCCGAGGACGTTCAGCAGCGTCAGCGTGATCTTGCCGGTCTCCTCCAGCCCCACGTCGCGTTGGAACTCGGCGATGGCGTTGCGCGTCATGCTGCCGGCCAGGCCGTCCGCCGGCCCCGGGTCGTAGCCCAATTCGATCAGGCGCTCCTGCACGGCCAGGATCTCTGGCACGCTTTGGGCGGCGGCGGGGGCGTGGACGGCAAGCCAGGCCACCAGTGCAGCCGACCCGAGAACGCCCCCATACCATCTGCAGACCGGTATCGTTCTCATCGCCGCGCAGCTAAGCCGAGCCGGCAGCGCTCGGCAAGCGGCATGTGCGGGCGCCGCGCCGCCGCGGCGCCGGTGGCGGCTTTGGAAGGCGGTTGGCGATGGCGCCGCCGAACCCGTTCCGCGAGGAGGCTCCGGCTGCGTCGCGGTGCATGACCTTCGCAAGGTCTGGCGGGTTTGACGGCGGTCAAGCAGCCTCGGACGCGGGCGCGGCATGGTGGCGTTTGCCACTGCCATGGGAGAACTGCCTTGCGCACCGTCGACGCGCTTCGCCTCATCGCTGCCGCCGTCCTCGGCGCGGGCGCCGCACCGGCCTTGTCCGGCGCGGAGACCGCCGACTTCGAGCGCTGTCTCGACGCCGCCACCGGCACCGCCGCTGCCGACCAGTGCTACTATGCCGAGGCACCGCGACAGCAGGCCCGACTGCAGGCGGCCTTCGATGCGCTGATGGCGGGCCAGCCGACCGATGTCGACCGGCAGCGGCTGGCGGCGGCGCAGGACGCTTGGCTCGACTATCGCGATGCGCATTGCGCCTGGGCATGGGTGCTGCCGTGGGGCGACATGACCGAGGCGCTGATCCCGATCGTCTGCGCCATGCACGAGAACGAGCGGCGGGCCGACCGGTTCGGCGAGCTGCAGGCATTTTTCGGTACGGGCCAGACCCAGGGCGGAACGGCACCGACCGCGCCGTCGACGACGGCGCCGGCAGCGACGGGCGGCTTCGTGATCGCCGATTCCGATGTGCGCCTGCTGACGCACGCCGAACTGGCGGCGCTGTCGCCATCGCAGCTGCGCCTCGCCCGCAACGAGATCTATGCCCGCCACGGCTTCGTCTTTCAGAGCGCCGACCTGCAGGCCTGGTTCGCCGGCCAGCCCTGGTACCGCCCGGCCGGCCGGCAGGTGACCCTCAGCCGCACGGAGCAGGCCAATGTCGACCTGATCCAAGCGGTCGAAGAGGGCCGCTGACCGCCGCGCCGTCGGCCAAGGCCGTCGATGTGCCATAGTGCCCGGGTCGCGGCCCTTTGAGCGAGACCGGGGGGCGCATCTCGATGCGGGAGTTCGCACATGCTGGTGCAGAACTGGTTGTTCTGGGCGCTGTTGTCGGCCGGCTTTGCGGCGCTGACCGCCATCTTCGCCAAGATCGGCGTCGCCGAGGTCGACCCCGACCTCGCAACGCTGCTGCGCACGCTGGTCGTGGTCGCATTGCTGGCGGTGCTTGTGACCGCGCGCGGCGCATGGCGCGGCCTCGATGCGATGCCGCCGCGCAGCCAGCTGTTCCTGCTGCTCTCCGGCCTGGCCACCGGCGCGTCCTGGCTCTGCTATTTCCGTGCGCTGAAGCTGGGCGATGCCGCCCGCGTCGCCCCGATCGACAAGCTCAGCGTGGTGCTGGTCGCGGCCTTCGGCGTGTCGTTCCTGGGCGAGCGCCTCGCCCCGGCGAATTGGGCCGGCATCGCGCTGATCGCCGGCGGCGCGATGCTGGTGAGCTACCGGGGCTAGGCGCGGCCACGCCAGGCGGCCTCAGGCGATAGCCGCGCTGTCGCCGGCGTACCACGCGGCGGGCAGGCCGGCCCGCGACCGGGCCGCCTCGTTGAACGGCGGTTTCAGCTGGCCGCGGAAACGCGCGCGCACCAATGCCTGCCAGCGTGCCTGCGGCTCGTGGCCGTCCTGACGGCACAGCGTATCGAACCAGCGCTTGCCTACCGCGACATGGCCGATCTCGTCGTCATAGATGCGCTGCAGCACGGCGGCGCTGGTTTCGTCGCCCACCGCCTGCAGCCGTGCGATCATCGCCGGAGTCACATCCAGGCCGCGGGCCTCCAGCACCAGCGGCACCACCGCCAGCCTGCCGGCGAGATCGTCCGCCGTCGCCTGCGCCGCTTCCCACAGGCCGTCATGGGCCGGGAGGTCGCCATAGGCCGCGCCGAGCGCACCCAGCCGGTCGGCGATCAACGCAAAGTGCAGCGCTTCCTCCGCGGCGACCGTCACCCAGTCGTCGCAAAAGGCGCGCGGCTGGCCCGGTCCGAAACGCGCTACCATGTCCCAGGCCAGGTCGATGGCGTTGAGCTCGATATGGGCCAGCGCATGCAACAGCGCGACGCGTCCGGGCACCCCCGACGTGACCCGCCGCCGTGGTACGCCGCCGGGCGCAACCAGCGGCGGGCGGGCCGGACGTCCGGGACGGTCGGGCGGCTCGGCGCGGCCGAGCGGCCGGTCCGGCCGCACGCGCCACCAGGCCGCCGCCGCGCGGGTCAGCGCGACCTTCTCGGCCGGCTGCTGCGCCCGCAGGCAGCCGACGGCCCGATCGCTCAGCGTCACGGTCATGCCGGACCGCGGCCTACAGCGATTCCGGCAGGATCTGGCCGCCGTCGACGACGACGGTCTGGCCGGTGATGTAGCCTGACGCCGCAGAAGCCAGGAAGGCGACGGCATTGGCCACGTCCTCCGGCGTGCCCAGCCGCCCGATCGGAATCGTGCGCTCCTGCGCCTCGATGAATTCCTTGGGCCGGTGCTGCATCAGTGCCGGTGTGGTGATGTTGCCCGGCTCGACCCCGTTGACGGTGATGCCTTCCGTGGCCAGCTCCAGTGCGGCGCTCTTGATGAACGCGTTGATGCCGCCCTTGCTGGTGGCGTAGTGGCCGTGCTGGGCGTGGGCGACGTGCGGGCCGGTGATCGACGAGGTCACAACGACGCGTCCGTAGCGTGCCTTGCGCATTGCCGGCAGGCAGGCCTGGGTGGCCAGGAACACGCCCTTCAGATTGACGTCGAGCACCCGGTCCCACTCCTCCTCTGCCATGTCGGCGATCCACGACATTGGGTAGATGCCGGCATTCGGGCACAGGATGTCGATGCGGCCCCAGGCGGCAAGCGCCCGTTCGGCCATCGCGACCATGTCGGCGCGGCGGGAGACGTCGCCCTGCATCGCGATGCAGCGGCCGGCTATTGCCGGGTCGGCCATCGCCTCGACCTCGGCCGAAGTGTCGAGGACCAGGACGCGGGCGCCGCGCGCGGCCAGATGGGCGACGATTCCTGCGCCGATGCCGCGCGCCCCGCCCGTGACGATCGCCACCCGTCCTTCGAATTGATTGTCCATGCGCTGCTGCTCCCCCTGTCCCGGCCGGACCGTCGGCCGCGCCATTGATAGGCATCGGGGCGCGAAGGCGCAAATGCCGCCGCAGGGCCGCGGCGGACGCTGCCGCCGCTATGGGCGTCGACGCGTCAGGCGTCCGCCTCGGGGAATTCCGCGGCGGTCTGGAACGCCGACATCAGCTCGACGATGCTGCGCAGCGACTGGTCGTAGTCCGACTTCACGAAATAGCCGGAGATACCGCAGCGGTATGCCGCCTGGATGTCGGAACGCGACTGCGATGTCGTCAGCACGAAGACGATGGCGTCGCGTGCCGGCCCGGCGGTGCCCTCGCCGCGCAGGCAGTGAAGGAAGTCGATGCCGTTGACGCGCGGCATGTTGAGGTCGAGCAGGATGAAATAGGGTGCCGGCGGCGGCGCGGTTTCCGAGTTGCCGGATATGATGTCCAGCGCCTCCTGCCCGTCGCGGGCCTCGACCAGCTGCGCGTCGATGCCGTGCTCGCGCAGGGCACGGCGCACCGCCATGCGGTCGACCTCGTCGTCCTCGACCAGCAGCACGCTGAGCTGCTCCATCCTCATCGGGCGGATTCCGTCGCCGGCTTCGGCCATATGATACGGAACACCGCGCCCCTGGGTCCGGGCGTATCGACCATCTCGATCGAGCCGCCCTGGCGCTCGACGATCTTGCGAACGATGGCCAGCCCCATGCCGCTGCCTTCGACCTGGTCGCGCGGCTGCAGGGTCTGGAACATCTGGAACGCGCGGGTGCGGAGGTTCTTCGGAATGCCGGGGCCGTCGTCGGACACGACGATATCGAAGCCTGTGGCGCGATCGTGCACCTCGACGGCGATCTGGCCCGCACCCTTGTCGTGATGCTTCATCGTGTTGGAGAACAGGTTGGACAGCACCTGCTCGAGTGCGGTCCGGCCAAGGCACACGGTTGCCACATCGGTGTTGACGGCAAGCGTGTATGGGCGGTTGGCGCGCACCGTCTCAAATACCTCGGCCACGAACTCGGCGATGTCGAAGCTTTCGACCTGCGTGCTTGTGCGGCCGGCCCGGGAGTAATCCAGGATATCGTTGAGCAGCGTCTCCAGCCGCTTGATGCGGCCACGCAGCAGGCTCATGTTCCGCTTCGGCTCGCCTTCCAGCTTGTCGCCCAGGTCCTTCTCGATCCAGATCGCAAGGTGGTCGATGCCGCGCAGCGGCGCCTTCAGGTCGTGCGAGGCGACATAGGCGAACTGCTCGAGCTCGGCGTTGGAGCGCCCGAGTTCCGCATTGCGCTGCTCCAGCGCCACCGTCATCTCGGCGGCGAGCGCTTCGGCCCGCGCGCGCAGATTGGCCGACGAGCGCAGGACGCCGAAGAACAACAGGCTGGCGGCCAGGCCGCCGATCAGCACGAAGCTGGACTTCTGCGGGTCGAGCAAGGCCTCGAATGCCGGCAGGCTCGACATCTTCAACGTCCACGTGCGCTGCCCCAGGTTGATCCGGCTGGTGGCGACGAAGGCGG
The DNA here is from genome assembly GCA_041396705.1 of Alphaproteobacteria bacterium. Taxonomy (NCBI): domain Bacteria; kingdom Pseudomonadati; phylum Pseudomonadota; class Alphaproteobacteria; species Alphaproteobacteria bacterium. The sequence goes on along the minus strand of JAWKYB010000014.1, from coordinate 37,241 downwards.
ACTGCGACGTATCGCGGCCCGGCTCGCTGTCGAACATCAGTTCGTCGTCCAGCGGGTCCGGCCCGTCGAACACTTGCAGGCGCACGTCCGGCAGGCCGGGGCCGAGGATGCCCTCCATCAGGTCGCCCATCCGGAACGCGCTGTAGACGAAACCGACGCTCGCGGCCTGCCGTTCAGCGACCGTCTGCGGCACGTCGTTGCGGCCATAGTAGGGCACATAGAGCAGGAAGCCGGCCTGGACGTCGCTGCCGATCTCCTGGACCAGACGGACGTCGCCGGACACGGCGAATTCGCCGGTGTCGCGCGCCAGTTCCATCGCCGCTCGGCGCGTCGCCTCGGCGTACATGTCGAAGCCGAAAGCCTGGCGGTTGCGCTCGTCGAACGGTTCCAGATAGGTGATCGACGAGTAGAGGGGGCGCGGCTCGGGCGGCCGGATGGTGAAGTCCGGGAAGCCCTCGGCACGGATTGCGGCCTCATAGGCGGCGCGCCGCTCGGGCGTCACCCACTCGGTGAAGCCGATGCCCTGGATGCCGGGGTAGCGATTGTCGAGATCGAGGCTGTCGACATAGATGCGCCATTCGTCGCGGGCGACGTCGTCGGAGGCCCTGAGCAGCCCCAGCGCACCGAACAGCGTCTGGGTGTATGCGGCCATGCGCCGTTCGACTGCCTGCACGATCTCGTGCTGGCGGAAATCGAAGCGTGCCTGTGCCGCCGCCTCGCTGTCGGCCTCGACGGAGAAGTAGGCGAAGGCGGTGAGCAAGATACCCAACGCAAGCACCGCCCAGGTCCACAGTCCGCCCGGACCGACCGCGCCGGCGACCGGCTTGCGCCGGTCCCGGGCGCTGTCGGCGTCCGGGCGGGTCGGCGGCAACAGCGCCGCCTGGCCGGCAGACTGCAATGTCATGGGTCGGGGCTCCGGGAGGTGCAACAAATCGTGTTTAGGATGAATTGCTTAACATCCTCTGCACGATTTCCGGGTGCCGCATGTGGAAAGCAACCGTGGGGCGGTGCGACTGCGGCAGCAAGAGACCGCATGGTCTGCCGCGGCGCAGGTTCGGGAGAGGCGGCCTTGCCGGGTCCCGGTCCGAAGTTCCGCTCCTCCGGCGATCCGACCGCAGGCGGGCGCCCTGGCTTCCGCTTCAAAGCCGGCAAAGGTGTGGCCGGCGCTCGGCCGCCTGATTGTCCGGCGGAAACGAGCGCAGCGTGGGGCCGCTACAGCGCCTTTGCGGCGGCCAGCACTTCCTCGACGTGGCCCGGCACCTTGACCTTGCGCCATACGTTGCGCACGACGCCACTCTTGTCGATCAGGAAGGTGGCCCGGTCGATTCCCATGTACTTGCGGCCGTACATGCTCTTCTCGACCCAGGTACCGAAGGCCTCGCAGACCGTGCCGTCCTGGTCGGAGCCGAGCGCGAAGTTCAGGTCGAACTTGGCCTTGAACTTGTCGTGGCTGCCGGGGCTGTCCTTCGACACGCCGATCACGACCGCATCGACGGCCGAAAAGTCGGGCATCGCGTCGCGGAACCCGCAGGCCTCCTTGGTGCAGCCGGGGGTGTCGTCTTTCGGGTAGAAGTACAGCACGATCGTGCGGCCCTTCAGATCGGCCAGCGATACCGCGCCGCCGTCGTCGGTCGGCATGCTGAAGTCCGGCGCCTTGTCGCCCACGTCAACGGCCATGGTCATCCCTCTTCGTTGCTCTTGCGCTCCGCCTCGCGTCCCGCCGTGGCCGGCGCACCGACCAACTCCCGGTACAGTGCCTCGACCCGCGACGCGACCCGAGCCATCTGGGCGACCAGCGCGTCGAAGTCAACCGCGCCGGTGGCGCGGGCAAGCGCGTCCTTCTGGTCCGCCGAAGCATTCGCCGGATCGAACCGGCCCTGCACGGTGAGGCGCAGGATCGCCTGGATCGAATGCCACAGATGCTGGGCCTCGGTCAGCACGCCCGCCTGCGCTTCGGTCAGGGCCCCGATGGCGGCGAGGCGGCCGACTGCCTCGCCGATCGCCGGGGCCAGGCATTCCGGGTTCTCCTCGGCGTGGGCCAGCATCAGGAACTGGCAGATGAACTCCACGTCGACAAGCCCGCCGTCGCGCTGCTTCACATCCCACGGGTCGTCGCTGCCGAACTCCTTGCGCACGCGCCCGCGCATGTCGTCGACCTCGACGGCCAGCCGGTCGCGCTCGCGCGATCGCTGCAGCACCTCCCGCACGACCTTCTCCAGCCGCGGCGCGAGGTCGCCCGTGCTTGCGACCACCCGGCCGCGGGTCAGCGCCATGTGCTCCCAGGTCCAGGCATTGCGATGCTGGTATTCGGCAAAGCCGGCCAGCGACACGGCGACCGGCCCGGCGTTGCCGGACGGGCGCAGGCGCATGTCGACCTCGTAGAGACGGCCCGACGCGGTCGGAGCGCTGAGCGCCGTGACCAGCCGCTGGCTGAGCTGGGCGTAATAGGCGCTGACCGCCACCTCCTTCGGACCGGTCGAGTGGCTCGCCTCCGGCGGTGCGTCGTAGATGAAGACGAGGTCGAGGTCCGATTGCGCGGTCATCTCGCGGCTGCCGAGCCGGCCGAGGGCGAGCACGGCGAAGGCGCCGCCGGGCACATCGCCGTAGCGCGGCGCGAATTGGCGCACGACGCGCGGCAACAGGGCGGCGATCGCGGCCGCAGCCAGGTCCGACAGCGCGTCGCTGACCTGCTCGACCGTCTGGGTGCCGCGCAGCAGCTGCAGATTGGCCTGGAACTTGATCTCGTTGGTGGCCGCCCGGGCGGCGTCGAGCTCGCCTTCGAAGTCGGCCGCCATTGCCAACCGGGACTCCAGGGTGGCGGCAATCGCGTCCGGTCCGGGCAGCTCGGTGAAGAACCCTGGGGCCAGCATCGCGTCCATCAGCCCGGCATGCTGGGCGAGGTAGTCGGCCAGGCGCGGCGCGCTGCCCATCATCTCCGCCAGCACCGACAGCAGTTCCGGGTTGGCGGTGAACAGCGAGAACAACTGCACGCCGGAGGGCAGGCCCTGCAGGAAGCGGTCGAAGCGCAGCAGCGCCGCATCCGGGTCGGCGGTGCGGCCGACCGCCTGCAGCAGCACCGGCACCAGCCGGTTCATCAGCGCCTGCGCCCGCTTGCTGCGCGTGGCGCGATAGCGCCCGGCGAACCAGGCCCGCACCAGTTCTGTCGCCTTCTCGGTGTCGCGGTAGCCGAAGCCGGTCAGCGTCTCGGCGGTGCCGGGATCGAGGTCGGTGCCGGTGAACACGAGGTTGCCGCCCACCGCAGGCAGCTCGGTCTCCTCGAACAGGTCGGCATAGTGGCTGTTGACGGCGCGCATGTGGCCGGTCAATGCGGCGGTGAAGGCGTCGACGTCGGGCTCGCCCATCAGGCAGGCGATGCGGCGCAGCTCGTCCGGCGTGTCCGGCAGGCTGTGGGTCTGCTGGTCGTCGACCATCTGCAGCCGGTGCTCGACCTTGCGCAGGTAGCGATAGGCGGCCGCCAGCACGTCGGCGACGGTACGCGACACGTGGCCGCCGGCAACCAGCGCGTCCAGCGCCTGCACCGTCGGCGCCACCCTGAGCGCCGGCTCGCGGCCGGCCCAGATCAGCTGCTGGGTCTGGGCGAAGAACTCGATCTCGCGGATGCCGCCGCGGCCCAGCTTGATGTTGTGGCCGGCGACGGTGATGGTGCCGCCGCCCTTGTGGGCATGGATCTGCTGCTTGATCGCGTGCACGTCCTCGATCGCCCAGAAATCCAGGTGCCGCCGCCAGACGAACGGATCGATGATGGCGCGGACCGCGGCGATCGAGTCCGGTGCGCCGGTGATCGCACGCGCCTTGATCATCGCCGCCCGCTCCCATGTCTGGCCGACCGAGTGGTAGTAGTTCTCGGCCGCCGCCAGCGAGATCACCGGCGGCGTCGCACCCGGGTCCGGCCGCAGCCGCAGGTCGGTGCGGAACACATAGCCATCGGCGGTCCGGGCCTCAAGAATCGCATTAAGGTCATGCGAAAACTTATTGAAGTGACGCGGTAATTCTCCGATATCATCGCAGGCGACCCGGTCGGGGTCGTATAGCAGCACCAGATCGATGTCGGATGAGTAGTTCAGTTCGCCCGCGCCGAGCTTGCCCATGGCCAGGGTGACGAGGCCGAACCAGGCGTGTGCGGGCGCGGCCGCCGGCGCTTGCCAGGCGCCGCGGCCGGCATATTTTGCGATGAGATGGTCGACACTCAGCCGCACGCAGGTGTCGGCGAAGGCGGTCAGGGCCGCGGTGACCCGCTCCAGCGGCCAGGCGCCGGCCAGGTCGGCGAGCGCGGTGATCAGTGCGACATCCTGCTTCGCTAACCGCAGCAGGCGCATCAGGCTCGGTTCGTCCACGCCATCCGCCTGTGCGGCAAGACCGCCGGTTGCGGCAGCCAGCGCCGCCTCCGGCCCGTCGGCAAGAAGCTGCAGCACTGTCCGGGGCCGCTTGGCGATCAGCCCGGAGAGGAACGGGCTGGACGAGAACACCGCGTCGAGCAGGCGCACGGCGTCCGGCCGGTCTGCCGCCGCCGTCGCCGGTGCGCTTGCGTCGCAGCCCTGCAGGGCGGCCACCCAGGCCTCGCGACCGCGCGCGGCCTGTCCGGCGTCGTAGAGGGCGGGCAGAGCCTTGCTATCGATGTCAAACCGCTTTTGCTGCATAGTGCCGCTATGAAAGACGATGGCATGGCGACAGACGAGTCCCAGCAGGCCCCGCCGCCATCCGTGCCGCCGGCGAAGGCCCGGCGCCGCCTGAGGCGCATCGCCATCATTGGGCTGGAAGTGCTGGCCGGCGCAACCCTGGGCTTCATGGTTCTGATGGGCGTGACGATCTGGCGCCTGTCGGAAGGCCCGATCGAGATCGACTTCATGTCGGACACGATCGAGCAGGCGCTGTCGGACCCCGACCGCGGCGTCAACGTCGCAGTCGGCTCCACGCTGCTGACCTGGGAAGGCTGGGCGCGCGGCCTCGACATCCACCTGATCGACGTGACCGTGCGCAACGGTGCGGGCGACGAGATCGCCGAAGTCGGCGACATGTCGGTCGCCTTCGGGCTGCGCGCCTTGATGCGGGGCGAGCTGGCGCCAACCCGGCTCGAGGTGATTGCCCCCAGCATCCGCCTGACCTACGGCGCCGACGGCAGCCTGACGGTCGGCCATGGCGAGGCCACGCTCGCACCGGTCGACGGCGCGCCGTCGCCGCCGCCGAACGAGGAGCCCGTGCTGGCCCTGATCGTGCAGGAGTTGATGCTGCCGCCGAACGGCGAACGCCGGCTCGGCAGCCTGCGCAGCTTCCAGGTCCGCGACGCGAGCCTGATCGTGCACGACGAGGCGCATGGCGCGGTCTGGGAAACGCCCGGCGCCAACCTGATCCTGCGCCGCGACGACAGCGGCCTCAACCTGGAGGCGGCGCTGGCGGTCAGGCTGGACAACGACGTCACCTTCTTCGACATCAGCGCCTTTTTCGACCGGGCGGCGCGCGGCGTTCGGCTGGATGTCGATTTCGACCGGATCCGCCCGTCGCTGTTGGCCGCCCAGCTGCCCTACCTCGCCGACCTGGGCGATTTCGACCTGCCGGTCAGCGGCCGGGTCAGCGCCAACCTGGGCGGGGAAGCGGCCGACATCGGCCTTCGGCTGGACGTGGAATTCGCCGACACGGTCGGATCGATCGCGGCCAACGGCCGCTTCGACCTGGACGGAAAGACGGTCACGGTCGACGCGGTGGTGACCAACATGGCTTTGGCCGACCTGGCGACGCGCCTGCCGTGGCTGACGCCGCTGGCGGGCTTTCATGTCGTGGCCGACGGCCAGGCCCAGCTGGTCGTGGCCGAGAACGGCGTGCAATCGGCCGGCTTCGAGTTCCGGTCTGGTGCCGGCACCGTAGTGATGCCCGACCGGCCCGACATGCCGCTGGCCGTGGATTCGATCGCTCTGCAGGGCGCAATGGCCGGCGCAGGCGACGCGCTCGACATCGGCAACGTCGACATCGCCTTCGGCACCACGCACTTCACCGGCTCGGCGTCGGCCTTCGCCGACGGCACCGGCAGCTACGACATCGCGGTTCAGGGCGCGCTGTCGGACGTTGCCGTGGCGGATATCGGCCGCTACTGGCCCGACACCATCGCGGCCAACGCCCGGCGCTGGATCGAGCGCCGTGTTCTGGGTGGCACGCTCGATCGCGTCGACATGGCGCTGTACGGCAAGCTCGACGCGGAGCACTACGCGTTCACGCCCCAGTCGACCGACTTCGACCTGGCGTTCCGCGACGTGGCGCTGGTCTATGTCGAGGGGATGCCTCCGCTGACCGGTTTGAACGGCCACGGCCGCTACGACGGCACCGCGATGCGGGTCGAGGTCGAACCCGGCGCCAGCACCTTCGACCTGGCTACCGGGCCGGGCACGATGGTGATCGACGGCTTCGACCGGCCGTTGCCGCGGGCCACGCTGGTCGCGAGCCTGAACGGCGACATGCGCAACCATTTCCGCATGCTCGACCACGAGCCGCTGGGCTTCCTTGCCGGCTATGGCATGACGCCGGCCGACGTGCGCGGCAATGCCGCAGTCGAGCTGAACGTGGGCTTCGACGTCGATGCGGTGGTGCCGCTGGAGGCGATCGACATCGACGTGACCGCGCGGCTGAGCGGCGCCACGCTGCCGCGCATGGTCGGGGACAAGGCGCTGACCGGCGCGACCCTGGCGGTGCGTGCCGACAACGACGCCATGCTGATCGAAGGCAGCGGTACCGTCGACGGCACGGCGGTCGATGTCAGCCGCACCGAACGCTTCGCCGGCGGCGACTACGCCTCGGAATCGACGCTGCGGGGCGTGTTCGACGCCGAGCGGCTGGCCGACATGGGCCTGGACGTGCGCCAGTGGGTCGCTGGGCCGGTCGGCTTTGCCGCGCGCTATACCGAGTATCGCGATTCCACGTCGCGGGCCGACGTGGCCCTCGACCTCGGCGGTGCGGCGATGCAGTTGCCGGCGCTGGTCTGGGGGAAGGCGGCGGGCGCGCCGGCCAGCGCGTCGTTCGGTCTTGCCCTGCGCGACGGCAACCCGTTCGCGATCGACCGGTTCGACGTCGACGCGGGCGACCTTGCCGCCTCCGGCCGGGTGGACTTCAACGCCGACGGCACATTGCGCGCGGTCGAATTGCAGGATCTGCGCCTGGGTCGCACGCAGGTCGCCGGCCGCGTCGAGCCGACCGCCAACGACGGCCTGGCGATCACGCTCAACTCCGGAACCTTCGACCTGCAGCCGCTGCTCGAGGCCGACGACGACGGCCCGGACGAGAGCACGCGCCCGATCGCGATCGCGGCGACGCTGGACAAGGTGTGGCTGACCGGCGACGGCTTCGTCTCCGGGGTGACCGGCACCATGCAACTCGTCGGTTCGACCTGGGTCAACGGCCGGATCGCGGCCAGCTCGACGTCCGGTGCGCCGGTGGAGGTCACGCTCGATCCGACCGAGAACGGTCGCTTCCTCAGGGTCACCACCAACGACGCGGGCAGCCTGCTGAACGACCTCGACCTGGTGCGTTCGGTGCGCGACGGGCGCCTGGTCGTCGCGGCCCGCTTCCGCGACCACGAGCCGGGGCAGCCGCTGGTCGGCGACATCGACCTGACCGACTTCCGGCTGGTCGACGCGCCGCTGCTGGCGCGCATCGTCAGCATCGCCGGGGTGACCGGCATCCTCGACGCGCTGCAGGGCGAGGGCATCGGGTTCGGGCGCATGCTGACCACATTCCGGCTGGCCGACGGCCGGATCGAATTCCGCGAAGGCCGGATGGTCGGGCCGTCGCTCGGCATCACCTTCGACGGTGCCGTCGACATCGATCGCGACCAGGTCGACCTGCGCGGCGCGGTGGCGCCGGCCTATGCGGTCAACGGCATTCTCGGCGAGATCCCGCTGATCGGCGACGTGCTGGTCGGCGGCGAGGGCGAAGGAATCTTCGCCGTCACCTACCAGGCGTCCGGCGCGGCCGGCGACCCGCAGGTTGCCGTCAATCCGCTGTCGGCGCTGACCCCCGGCGTGCTGCGCAACATCTTCCCTGGCGGCTGAAGCCTGCCGTCGCCGCGCGGTCAGGCGGCGCGGACGAGCACATGCTTCTTCTTGCCGGCCGACAGCTTCAGCGTGCCTTCCGCCGACAGATCTGCGCTGGTGACCAGGCGGTTCTCGTCGTCGAGCCGCTGGTCGTTAAGCCGCCCGCCACCGCCCTGGATCAGGCGCCGGCCTGCGCTGTTGCTCTCGGCCAGACCGGCGCGGGCCATCAACGCGAAGGCGGCGATGCCGGCGGCAAGCTCCGCAGCGGGCACCTCCACCGTCGGCAGGCCCTCGGCGGCCGCGCCCTGCTCGAACGTCCGGCGCGCCGTCTCGGCGGCCTCCTCGGCGGCGGCGTCGCCATGCGCCATGCGCGTGGCCTCGGTCGCCAGAACCTTCTTGGCTTCGTTCAGCGCGGCGCCCTCCACCGCGGTCAGCGCCGCGATCGCGTCCAGCGGCAGTTCGGTGAAATAGCGCAGGCACTTGGCGACATCGGCATCGTCGACGTTGCGCCAGTATTGCCAGTAGTCATAGGGGCTGAGCTTCTCGGGGTTGAGCCAGACCGCGCCGGCGGCGGTCTTGCCCATCTTGGCGCCCGAGGCGGTGGTCAGCAGCGGGCAGGTCAGCGCGAACAGCTCCTGCTCAGGCAGGCCCTGCGCCGCGCGCATGCGCCGGTTCAGCTCGACGCCGTTGACGATGTTGCCCCACTGGTCGGAGCCGCCCATCTGCAGCCGGCAGCCGTGCTGACGGGCCAGTTCGGTGAAGTCGTAGGCCTGCAGGATCATGTAGTTGAATTCGATGAAGCTCAGCGGCTGCTCGCGCTCCAGCCGCAGCTTGACGGAATCGAACGCCAGCATCCGATTGACCGAGAAATGCGGCCCGACATCGCGCAGGAAGGCGATGTAGTTGAGGGTGCGCAGCCAGTCGTCGTTGTTGACCATCACCGCGCCGGTCGGGCCGTCGCCGAAGGTCAGGAAGCGGTCGAACACCTTGCGGATGCCCGCCATGTTGCGCGCGATGTCGTCGTCGGTCAGCAGCTTGCGCATCTCGTCCTTGCCGGACGGATCGCCGACCTTGGTGGTACCGCCGCCCATCAGCACGATAGGCCGGTGGCCCGTGCGCTGCAGCCAGCGCAACATCATGATGCCCATCAGGCTGCCGGCGTGCAGGCTGTCCGCAGTGCAGTCGAAGCCGATATAGGCGGTGACCGGGCCGGCGCACAGCAGGGCGTCCAGCCCTTCCATATCGCTGCACTGGTGGATGAAGCCGCGCTCGGACATCGCGCGGAGAAAGTCGGACTTGAAGGCGCTCATCGGTGCTAGAATCCGTTTCCGGCCAAGGGCCCGCGTCGCCGCGCCGGCCAAGGGGCCGGACCATTAGCACGGGGAGACCGGTGAGCAAAGCCAGGCTTTGGCGCGCGATCGGGCTGATGAGCGGCACGTCGGCCGACGGCATCGACGCGGCGCTGATCGAGACCGATGGCGAGGGGCAGGTGGTGACCGGCCCCGCGCTGTCCATCGGCTACGACGCCGACTTCTCGGGCCGTATCAAGGCGCTGTACGGGCAGTGGCAGCGCAGCGCGGCGCTGGATGCGATCGAGGATGCGTTGACCCGGCTGCACGCGGCGGCGGTCGAGCGGCTGCTGGCCGATTCCTGCATTGACCCGGCGTCGGTCGACGTGATCGGATTCCACGGGCAGACCGTTGCCCACGACCCGGCCCGCGGCCGCACCTGGCAGATCGGCGACGGTCCGCTGCTCGCCGATCTGCTCGGCATCGATGTGGTCCATGACCTGCGCAGCGCCGACGTCGCCGCCGGCGGCGAGGGCGCCCCGCTGGTGCCGGTCTATCATGCCGCGCTGGCTGCCGGGCTGGAGCGCCCGCTGGCGGTGGTCAACATCGGCGGCGTCGCCAACGTGACCTGGCTGCCGGCCGACGGCAACCCGATCGCGTTCGACACCGGCCCGGGCAACGGGCCGATCGACGACTGGGTCGGCGCGACGGCGGGGCTGCCCTGCGACCGCGACGGCCGGCTGGCGGCATCGGGCCGCATCGACGAGGACAGGCTGGCGCGCTGGCTGGCCGATCCCTATTTCGCGCGCCCGGCGCCGAAGTCGCTGGACCGCAAGGACTTCGCCGATGTCGATGCAGGCGGGCTGTCGCTGGAGGACGGTGCCGCGACGCTGACGGCGTTCACCGCCTGTGCGATCGGGCGCGCGGCCGAGAGGCTGCCGGCGGCGCCGCTGCGCTGGCTGGTCACCGGCGGCGGCCGGCACAACCCGACGCTGATGCGGATGCTGGCCGACGCCGTCGCTGCGCCGGTGGCGCCGGTCGAGGCTGTGGGCTGGGACGGCGACGCGTTGGAGGCGCAGGCCTTTGCCTATCTCGCCGTTCGTTCGCTGCGCGGGCTGCCGCTGACATATCCCGGCACGACGGGTGCGCCGGAACCCCTCACCGGCGGCCGGCTCGCCGCTGCCCGGCTTCAGGCCGCCTCGGCCAGCCGCTCGTCCAGATAGGCGTCGACCAGCCCCATCATCTCGTCCATGTGGCGGGCGAAGAAGTGGTCGGCGTCGGGGACCGACGAATAGGTGATCGTGATCCCCTTCTGCATGTTGAGCTTGTCGACCAGCTTCTCGACGTCGGCCTTGGGCACGATGTCGTCGCGGCCGCCGTGCACGATGATGCCGGAGGCCGGGCAGGGCGCCAGAAAGGTGAAGTCGTACATGTTGGCCGGCGGCGCGATCGAGATGAAGCCGCTGATCTCCGGCCGGCGCATCAGCAATTGCATACCGATCCAGGCGCCGAAGGAAAAGCCGCCGACCCAGCAGTTGCGGGCGTTCGGGTTCTGTGTCTGCAGCCAGTCAAGCGCCGACGCCGCGTCCGAAAGCTCGCCCTCGCCGCGCGCGAACGAGCCCTGGCTGCGACCGACGCCGCGGAAGTTGAAGCGCAGGGTGGAGTAGCCGCGCGACACGAAGCTCTGGTACAGCGCGTAGACCACCTTGTTGTGCATGGTGCCGCCATGCTGGGGGTGCGGATGCAGCAAAAGGGCGATCGGCGCGTTCGGCTCCTTGCTGCGGGTATAGCGACCCTCCAGCCGGCCTTCCGGCCCATTGAATATCACGTCGGGCATGTCGACTTCGATCCCCCACCCCTGATGGTCTGCCACGCACACCCCGGCCGCGAATGGCTGCCATCAGGCCCGTCCGAGGTGCGGCGGAGGGCTGTTGATCCGCCGTGACGAGACCTTATATGGTGCGTATCGAGCGGCGTGTCCTACTCGATTTCGCAAACGAAATGCAAGTGTGACGCGCGCCGCGGTGGCCGGAGGAGGCCGGAAATGTTCAGACGCCTGCGCGAAGACATCCGTGCCATCCGCAGCCGCGATCCCGCGGCCCGCTCCACGTTAACCATCCTGTTCTGCTATCCCAGCCTGCATGCGCTTGCGTTCTATCGCATGGCCAATGCCTGCTGGCGCGCGCGCTTCTTCTTTCTCGGCCGGTACATTTCTGCGCTCGGCCGCTGGTTGACCGGCATCGAGATACACCCTGGCGCCACCATCGGCCGCGGCCTGTTCATCGACCACGGTATGGGCGTGGTGATCGGCGAGACAGCGGAAATCGGCGAGGACGTCACCCTCTACCACGGCGTGACGCTCGGCGGCGTGGCGCCGTCGGTCGACAGTGCCAGCCAGCGCGGCGTCAAGCGCCACCCGACGCTGGGCGACGGCGTGATCGTCGGCTCCGGCGCCCAGATCTTGGGGCCGATCGTCGTCGGCGAGAATGCGCGGATCGGGGCCAACGCGGTCGTCACCAAGGACGTCGCGCCGGGCACCACCATGGTCGGGATCCCGGCGCGGGCGGTGGTGCGCGAAAAGGCCTGCAAGGACAGCTTCGCGCCCTACGGCACTCCGCTCGGCGACCTGCCCGACCCGGCGGCGCGGGCGATCCAGGGCCTGATGGACCAGGTGACGGCCCTGTCGGCGCGGGTGCAGGAACTGGAACATGCGGCGCGCGACCGGGTGCCGATGTCCGGCGCGTCCGGCCAGGACGGCGAGGCGGCCGCGAAGGTGCCGCCCTGTTGAGCCCGGCCGGGCCGCCGAACGGATGACGCGGCCGGATGACGACGAGCCGGACCTATCTCGACTACAACGCATCGGCGCCGCTGCGGCCCGAGGCTGAGGCCGCCATGGCCGAGGCGATGGCCATGGCCGGCAACGCCTCGTCGGTTCATGCGGAAGGGCGGCGGCTGCGGGCTCTGGTCGACCGGGCGCGCGACAGCGTTGCGGACGCGGTCGGCGCCCGTCCCGGCGGGGTGGTCTTCACTGCCGGTGCGACCGAGGCCAACAACCTCGCCCTCGGCTTCGGCCGGGAGCGACGGGCGATCGTCTCGGCGATCGAGCATGATTCCGTGCTCCAGCCGGCATCGGAGTCGGCTGGCGTGTCGGTGGCGGCAGACCCCGACGGGGTCGTCGACCTGGCGGCGCTGGAACGGGCGCTGGCTGCCGCGGACGGGCCGGCGCTGGTCTCGCTGATGCTGGTCAACAACGAGACCGGGGTGATCCAGCCGGTGGCCGAGGCGGCCGCGATCTGCCGGGCGTACGGCGCGCTGCTGCACTGCGATGCCGTCCAGGCGCTTGGCCGGATGCCGGTCGACATGGCCGCGCTGGGGGCGGACATGGTCTCGCTGTCCGCGCACAAGATCGGCGGCCCGCAGGGCGTCGGTGCGCTGGTGCTGGCCGAGGGCGTGGCGCCGCCGCCGCACACGCTCGGCGGCGGGCAGGAGGGCGGGCGCCGGGCTGGCACCCTGAATGCCGCGGGCATCGCCGGCTTCGCCGCGGCGATCGAGGCTGCGCTGCGCGACGCTGCCCAGCAAGAGCGGCTGGCGGCCTGGCGCGATGCGATGGAGGGCGCGCTCGTCGCGGCCGAACCGCAGGTGCGGGTAATCGGCGCCGGGTCCGCACGGGTTGCCGGCGTCAGCTGCCTGGCGATGCCCGGCTTCGCGGCGGAAACCGCCATCATGGCGCTGGACCTGGCGGGTTTCGCCGTGGGCGCGGGGTCCGCCTGCTCGTCCGGCAAGATCGGCCGCAGCCATGTGTTGCAGGCCATGGGACTGCCGGCCGACGTCGCGCGCTGCGCGATCCGGGTCAGCGGCGGCTGGGCGACCGGGCCGGACGACATGGCGCGGTTCGCCGACGCATGGCTGGCCGCCGCGCGGCGTGCGCGGCGGGCGGCATGACTTGACAGGACGCCGGGCGCTCTCCCATACACCGCCTTTCTGAAACGCAATGCCGGACCACGCCGGCCTTCTCCACCTCGGACCCGGACCCTCAGCCATGCCCAGGATGACGTTCATCGAACCGGACGGCACGCGGCGCGAAGTCGATGCCCCGCTGGGCCTGTCCGTGTTGGAGATCGCGCACCGCCACGGCATCGACATCGAGGGCGCCTGCGAAGGTTCGCTCGCCTGCTCGACCTGCCACGTGATCGTCGACCCGGCCTGGTACGGCAAGCTCAACGAGGCGTCGGAGGACGAGGAGGACATGCTCGACCTCGCCTTTGGCCTGACCGCCACCTCGCGCCTCGGCTGCCAGTTGATCATGACCGAGGCGCTCGACGGGCTCACCGTCCGGCTGCCGGACGCCGTGCGCAACCTGCTCGACTGACCGGCCGGGTCGTGACCGGCAGCCTGTTCGCGCGACTGAAGGCGGACTGCGCGGCCGACTGGAAAGCCTATGTCGAACACGCCTTCGTCCGTGGCCTGGCCGACGGTTCGCTGCCCGAGCGGGTGTTCCGCGCCTATCTGGTCCAGGACTACCTGTTCCTGATCCAGTTCGCCCGCGCCTATGCGCTCGCCGCCTACAAGGCGGACCGGCTCGCCGATATGCGCCAGGCGGCGGCCGGCCTCGACGCCATCCTCAACACCGAGATGGCGCTGCACGTCGCCTTCTGCGCCGGCTGGGGCATCGACGAGGCGGCGATGGCGTCGGCGCCCGAGCACCCGCACACGGTCGCCTATACCCGCTATGTCCTCGACACCGGCCTCGCCGGCGATCTGCTCGACATGCATGTGGCGTTGGCACCGTGCATGCTGGGCTATGCCGAGATCGGGGCGCGGTTGCTGGCCGACCCGGCGACCCGGCGCGACGGCAATCCCTACCGCCCATGGATCTAGATGTATGGCGGCGCCGAGTTCCAGGCGGTCGCCGCGGCCGAGAGCGCGCTGATCGACGACCTGGCCGTGCGCCGCGGCGCCGAGGCGCGCCATGCCGGCCTGAGGACGATTTTCGGCACGGCGACCCGGCTGGAGGCCGCCTTCTGGCAGATGGGCTTTGACATCGGCGCGATGGCGCCGGACCGTGAGCCATGACGGACGAAGCGCTGGGGGATGACGGTTCGCAGCGGCCGGCCGGCCGCTGGGCGGGCATGCGAGGGCTGCAGGGCTCGCTCGGTTGGCTCGCGACCGGGTGGTGGATCGACCGGCCGGCCCTGGCCGGCGTGGTCCGCTTCCTGTTCCCGCTGTCGCGCGTCTGGGCCGCGGCCGACCTTGCCGACGGCGACGTCGCCAGGCTTGCGCATGCCGTGCCGATGCCGATTCCCGGCTGGCTGCGCGGGCGCACCGAGCAGGCGCTGGCCAAGGTGCGCGAGGCACGCGCGGCCGCCCAGGCGGCGATCGAGGCCCGCAACGCACTGTTCTGGAGCTGCGATGCACCGGCGGCGGAGCGGCTGCAGGCGGAGGAGTCCCGGCGCATCGCGGCGACCGATCGCTACATGAACAGCCGGGTGTCGTTCTGGCACCTGCGCGCCTTCGGCAAGCCGCCGCCGCTGCGTCTGCACGTCAAGACGCCGGACGAGGTGCACGGCGAGATCGGCGATGCGGCGCGCGAAACGGCCGCCTGGTTCGCACCGCCGGACGGCGATGCGATCGAGGCGTCGCACACGATCCGGGTCAGCGCGACGCGCGAGGACTGCTGGCTGCGCCTGCGCTCGCCGGTGCTCGGCGACAGCTACACCGTGCGGGTCCGCGCGCCGGTGGGCGTGACCGATCCGCCGACGGTGATCTACGGCTCCGGCGTCGGCATGGAGACCGACCTGTGGTGCGACCCGCTGGACGACTTCGCGGCTTTTCTCGACCGCGGCATGCGGGTCGTCGAGCTGTGCTCGCCCTGGCACGGGGTGCGCCGGCTGCCCGGCTGGTGGTCGGGCGAGCCGTTCTTCGGCACCGCTCCGCTGGGACCGATCACGCTGTTCCGCGCCCAGGCGCTGGAGATCGCGGCGCTGACGGCATGGGCGCGACGAACCAGCGCCGGTCCGGTGGCGCTCGCCGGAGTCAGCCTCGGCGCGCTCGCCGCCCAGGTCGCCGCCAGCGCCAGCGCCGACTGGCCGAAGGCGCAGCAGGCCGACGCCATGCTGCTGCTGACCACGGCCGAGCGTCTCGACCGGCTGACGTTCGACAGTGCGCTCGCCCGCGGGCTGGGGCTCGACCGTGCGCTGACGGCGGCCGGCTGGACCCTGCCGCTGCTGGCGCCGCTGCGGCCGCTGACCGATCCCGTGCGCACCCCGCCGATGGGCGGCGGCAACATCGTCATGGTCCTCGGCACCGAGGATGCGGTGACGCCCTATGCCAGCGGCGCCGCGACGGCGGAGCGCTGGTGCGTGCCCGAGGCCAACATGTTCGTCGGCAAGCGCGGCCATTTCAGCACGCCGATCAACGCCCTGCGCGACCAGCGCCCGCTGGACCGGCTGGCGGCGCTGCTGCGGGGCGCCTAGCTGGCGGATTTCCCGTTTCGGTGCGATGGCCTATATCTCCGAGCCATGGAGGCAGCGGCACAGATCCTAGCCCCGGTCATCGGCCACAAGGCGCCAGCGGAGACGCGCGTGGTGGTGGCGATGTCGGGCGGCGTCGACAGCTCCGTCACCGCCGCGCTGCTGGCCGAGGCCGGCTATGACGTGGTCGGCGTCACCCTGCAGCTTTACGACCACGGCGCGGCGACCGCATCGCGCAAGGGCGCCTGCTGCGCCGGCCAGGACATCCACGACGCGCGCCGGGTCGCCGACCGCCTCGGCATTCCGCATTATGTGCTGGACTATGAAAGCCGGTTCCGCTCCGCGGTGATCGACGAGTTCGCCGACGCCTATCTGCGCGGCGAGACGCCGATTCCGTGCGTGCGCTGCAACCAGACCGTCAAGTTCGCCGACCTGCTGTCGACCGCCCGCGATCTCGGCGCCGACGCCATGGCCACCGGCCACTATGTGCGCAGGGTCGTAGGCCGCGACGGTGCCGAGCTGCACCGCGCGGCCGACATGGATCGCGACCAGAGCTATTTCCTGTTCGCGACCACGCGCCGGCAGCTCGACTTCCTTCGCTTCCCGCTTGGCGACCTGCCGAAGCGCGAGACCCGCTCGCTGGCCGCGCGCTTCGCCCTGCCGGTCGCGGCCAAGCCGGACAGCCAGGACATCTGTTTCGTGCCGAACGGGCGCTATGCCGACGTGGTGCGCAAGCTGCGGCCGCAGGCATCCGGCGGCGGCGAGATCGTCCATGTCGACGGTCGCGTGCTCGGGCGCCACGACGGCATCGTCGGCTACACCATCGGCCAGCGCCGCGGCATCGGCGTCGGCGGCGTCGACGGCGATGCCAGCGCACCGCTCTATGTGGTCCGGCTGGAGCCGCAGACCCGGCGCGTCGTGGTCGGTCCGCGCGCGGCACTGGCGCGCGACCGCGTCACGCTGGCCGCGATCAACTGGCTGGGAGACGGCGACGGGCCGGTCGATGGCCAGCGTGTCCGGGTCAGGCTGCGCTCGACCACGCCGCCGGTCCCGGCACGAATGGACTGCGCGGAGGGTGCGCCGGTCCGCGTCCGTCTCGATGCGCCGCAATTCGGCGTCTCGCCCGGGCAGGCCTGCGTCTTCTATGACGCTGAAGACGGGGGGCGCGTGCTTGGCGGCGGCTGGATCGTCGGCGCGGACTGCGTTGCCGCAACCGGCATGCCGGTCGACTAGCGGTTTCGGCGACACGCACCGCCCGCGTTTGCCGGGTGCCGTGCTTTGGGTCGGGGCTGCAGAGCAGCCAGGGGCCCGGACTATGTGTCCGGGCCCCGTCGCTGGACAATCCGGCGGAGCCAGTTCGTTGCCGGATTGACCAAACCGATGTGCGGGCGTCAGCCCTCGATGTTGGCCTCCCACCATGCGTCGACATCGGCGGTCCAGCCGTCGGAGTCCTCCAGGTCGATTTCGCTGTCGGTCGGCGCGCCGTCCAGGCGCTCCGGGTCGACAGCGATGACGAAGGTCTCGCCGTCCTCGGTCACGCGCACGCGCTCCATCGAGACCGGGACCCAGTCCTCGCCGATGCCGAGCACACCGCCACGCGAGATCAGCAGATAGCGGGCACCGTTCTGGGCGACGACGATGTCCTCGACCGTGCCCAGGTCCTCGCCCTGCGGGTTGACCACCTCGGCGCCGATCATGTCGCTGGCGCGCAAGTTGACGCGGGTGGATGCCACCGGCACCGCTGCCTGCAGCCGCGCCTCCGGCGCATCGGCGTCGGTTTCCTCTGCCGCCTCCGCCATCTGCTCCTGCCGCTCCTCGGCGAGCTCGCGCATGCCTTCCACAACGTCGGTGCAGCCCTCTTCGTTGCCGGCGCGTGCGAACACCAGCGCGGCCTCGCGCAGCAGCCGCATGTCGCCGCGGGCCAGCGGCGCCGGCGCCATGCCATCGGCCGCCAGCTCGGACTGGTAGTCGTTGAGGGCGGCGCGACAGGTTTCCAAAGCCTCGTCCGCGTCTTCGGCGTGGGCGGCGGCCATGCCCACGGTCAGCGCCATCGCTGAAATGCCAAGATATCGCAGCAGCATCGTGAATCTCCATCTGCGGTTTCGATGGAGTCAGCAACGGAGAGGCGCGCTGTTTGTTCCGCGTTGATTGCAAGATTGGCCATAAATATTTTCCTGAACATGAATTGCCGAGTAATGTTCCGGTCTGTCTCTAACCTAGGTTAGGCGTGGGTCGGATTTCGTTTACTCTTCGCATGGTGACCCCGGTGGGACGGACCAAGTGTGCGCCGCAGGTTGTGGACAGCAGGCGGCCGGCCGGCCAAGATCGGCGGGATGCTGAGGCAAAGGGACGGAGACGGGCGATGCGCGCATGGCTGAGGATGGCGCTGGCGGTTCTGGCGCTCGGCTCAGCCGTGCCGGCGGCTGCGCGGGCGGATGAGGCCGAAGCGAACCGCCTGCTGGTTCAGGCCATCGCATTGGCCGCGCAGGCCCGGCAGGTGCCGGCGGGCGAAGCGGGCGTGCTTTACGCCCGCGCGGTGGCGGAGCTCGACCGAATCGTCGCCGAGCATCCGGACTCGAGCGTGGCGGTGCTGCTGGCGACCGGCCAGCCGATCGGCTCGTTCCGGCCCTGGGAGGTGCGACACGAGCTGGCACGGCTGTCCGGGGCGTCGGCCGGCGCCTCGACCGCCGCGGCTGAAACGCCTGCGCTCGACTGCGCGGCGCCGTGCACATGGCGGCTTCACTTCGCGTCGGACGGCAGAGTCCTGCGCGGCGGATCGGCGCGCATCCTGAGCAGCGCGCTGAACTTGCGCGACCACGACATCGTCATCGTCGGCACCGACTGGATCGCCGGCGAAAAGAGCATCTGGCTGGGGCGCTATGCGGCGGATGGCGCGACAGTGGTCGAGGGCAGCGCGCCGGGTACGGCCTGCGATGCGGCTGCCATGGACGGTGGCATTGCCGTGCTGGCCGACGGCCTCGGCGCGAACGGCGACCCGGGCGTGCAGGTCTTCGGCGACGACGGCGGGGCGTTGCGCACATCGGCGCTCGGTTTCGAGCCGCGCGCGATCGAACCGGACGGCCGGGGCGGCTATTTCGTGGGTGGCCAGCGCGACGACCTGCCCGTGGTCGCCGCATTCGACGCCGACGGCACGCAACGTTGGGTCTGGACCGGGGCCGACGAGCAGTTCCGTGAGGGCGCAACGGTCTTCGTGGGCGCCATGACGGCGCTGCCGGACGGGGGCGTCAGGCTGCTCGGCGTGGAGGACATGTCGGGCACTGCACCGCAGAATGACCTGCTATGGACCCTGGCCATCGATGGCGATGGCAACGGCCAGCGGCTGGTGGGCCTGCAGCGGCTCACGGTCGGAGGCGGGCCGCTGTGCAACCTGGTCGAGCGCACCTACGCGATCCATCCGCTGGGCGACGGTTTCGTTTTGCACTTCTTGCACTTCCCGCAGCCCGGGACGCCGCAGTGGACCGTCGCCTGGCTCGACGCCGCGGCGGCCGAGCTTTGGCGTCGCGACGCCCCGGTCCGGCCCGCACCCGAGGCGATGACCGACGAGATCAGGAACGCCGGCTTCGATCAGTACAGCGCGATCGCCCCCGACGGCGAGGACGGCCTGTTCGTCGCCGGCTTCACAACCAGGCCGATGCGGCGCGGCAGCGGCTTCGTGGCGCATTGGGACGACGACGGCAACGAGGTCTGGCGCACCGAGCTGCGGATGGTCGCGGACGACGAGCCGGCAGAGCTGGCGCATTTCGCCGAGGTTGCGGCGACCGCGGACGGCGGTGTCGTCGCTGCGATGACCGATGGGCTGGAGAGCCTGCGGATCAACGCCTATGTGTTCCGGCTGGGCGCAAACGGCGAAACACGCTGACCGCCGCGGACGGGTCAGCGGCGCGGACGGAAGACCGTGACGCCTGCTGCCTGGTTGCTGGCGTTGCCGCCGCCGACCACCACCGGCAATGCCGGCGTGCCGCCGGCCCGGGCAGCCGGCTGGTCGGCTGCCGGACAGGTCGTTGCGCCGTCAAGGTCGCCGACGCATTCGGCCACACGCACCATCTCCGCTGCCGCCGCCGGCTGACGCTGGGGCGCTGCGGCCGACTGGTCCAGCATCGACGCGACCCGGTCCAGCATGGCGGAAAGGTCGACCTGACCCTGTTGCGGCACCGCGCCGAACGGGCCGAAGCCGGCGCCGGCTGCGTCGCCATCCGACGCTGCGCCCGCGGTGGCGATGGTCCAGCCGTCGCCGGGCTCCGGTCCGAAGGGCAGCTGGATGTAACCGGTGCGCCACGCCACCAGCACCAGCGAGATGGCCAGGCCGATCAGCTTGAAGTGCCAGCGTCGCATCGGGCTCGCTCCGGTCGCGGTTGGTAACGGCACCAGGATAGGGGCGGGCCCGTTAACAAATTGGCGCCGGCGGCCGCCGCCCCGCGACGGGTGAAGCGGCCGGCGGGGCTATTGCCCGCGCCTGACCGTGGCGCGGCCGATCATGGATTCCGTGTCGGCCGGCAGGGCCTGCTGGCCCGCGCGCACCACGCCCACGCCGTCGCCCCGCCCGGCGGCGTCCGCTTCTGCCCGGTCGACATGGTGGATGGCGGGCCCGGTACGGGTGTCGTGGTTGGCCTGCACGGCCGCCGCCGCGTTCTCCAGCTCCTGGCCGATGAAGCCGGCCGAACCGAGCCCGCCTGCCTCGCCGCCGCTCAGCCCCGGCATGCCGGCAATCCGCCAGAGCAGGAACCCGGCGAGCAGGACCAGGCCAAGCAGGCGCGATGTGCGACTTCTCACGATGTCCGTCCCCCTGTGTGCACCGCTACGGCCATGCATCGATGCCAACCCGCGACGGCCGCGCGACCATCGGAGTGCGCGGGGGAGACTAGGCGAGAAGCGTTAAGCAATCGGAAGGGTGGGGGCGAAACCGCGGCCCGGGCCGCACCCGGGCCCCGGCCCCGGCGCCGATGTCAGAGGCTGGCCTGGCGCCAGACCGGTCCGGGCCGGCCGCGCTGCGGTTCCAGCTCGACGGCATAGAGATTGGGGCCCTCGATGTCGTTCAGCGTCACCGTCATCGTCTGGCTGGCGCCGTCGATGCGGACATGGCCGAAGAATTGCAGCCCGGCCGACGGCGGCAGGTTGACCCCCTGTTCCTCGCTCGGGTGTTTCGAGAACATCACCTGCGGCCCGAAGGTGTTGTCCATGTCGTTCGGGCCGAAGGTGCCGGCATTGAGCGGGCCCGTCACGAACTCCCAGAACGGCGTGAAGTCACGGAACCGGGCCTGGTTCGGGTCGTAGTAGTGCGCCGCGGTGTAGTGGACGTCGGCGGTCAGCCAGACCACGTTCTCGATCGCGCTGTCCTAGATGAACTTCAGCAGCTCGACGATGTCGAACTCGCTGCGCGGGGCGCCGTCGCCGTTGGCCAGGCTCTTCAGGCTGACGCGATAGAACATGCGTTGGCCGGCCGGCAGGTCGCCCAGATCCATCTTGGCTGTGTCGTCGCTGTCGGGCAGCATCGCCGGGGCGCGCAGGCGCTGGGCCTCGGCGAGGCTCTCGGTGGTCGACAGCTCCACCAGCATGCGGGCCTCGCGGTCGGCGCGGACCCAGCTCACCGCGCTGTCGGTGCCGACATCGCCCGACTGCAGCCCGTGGCTGAGCATCGCGATCGAGGCCTGGGCACGCACGATCGCCGGCGAGGCGACAAGGCAGGCGCCGATGCCGGCCAGCGCGCCGGAAGCCGCGGCGGGTCAGTCTGTGGCGGGGATGGAATGGTTGCATTGCCGCCATTCCACTGCTCGAGCCGAGAGGCCCGCACGCTGCCGATGCTGTCTTGCGGTCGGATGACGCCGCGATGATGATTCGGTTGCGGCGCGCGCACCGCGCCGCGGCCTTGACAGCGCCATGATCGGCGCATTATCTCATCGGCCCTCGCATGGGGCGGATTAGCTCAGTCGGTTAGAGCAGTGGAATCATAATCCATGTGTCCGGGGTTCGAGTCCCTGATCCGCCACCATCCCCCTTCCAGCCCGCAGGACTGACCGGCGGCTACCCGGCCGGCCTGATGTTGTGATTGGCCCGGAAAAAGTTGTCCGGGTCCCAGCGGCGCTTGATCGCGGCCAGGCGGGCCATGTTGGCGCCATAGGCGCCGGCGACCCGCGCCTCGTCGTCCTCCGGCATGAAGTTGACGTAGACGCTGCCGATGGCGTGCGGCGCGGTTCTGGCGAACAGGTCGCGGGTCCAGCCGACGAAGCGGGCGTCGTCCGCCGGATCGCGCCAGCGGGTATGGAAGTTGACCATGTAGTGCGCATCGCGTTGCGGATAGGCGGTGTCCTCGGCAGGAACCCGCGCCATCGCGCCGCCGACCTGGGCGATGTAGATGTCGCACTCCGGCCCCGGCATCGCCTGTGCCGCCGCGACCAGGCTGTCGATCAGCTCGTCGGACAGGCTGGCGAAATCGTTGCTTTTCCAGTAGTTGCGAGCACCGGCCGCCGCCATCGGGTCGAACAACGACTGCCAGGCGACATAGGGCTGCGGACCGAGCGCGCTGCCGAGCGGCGTGCCCAGCGCGCGCAGGGCCGCCAGTTCGCGTTCCGCCTCGGCCGGGTCGCCGCAGTGGCAGACCGCGAAGGCCAGCATCGGCAGGCCGTGCGCCGCCTCCGGGATGAACGGCAGCGGCGGGGCGGCGCGCAGCACTGCCCAGACGGTCAACGCATCCGAAGCCTGCGCCGCCAGCGCGCGATAGGCGCGCAACAGCGCCGGCGCATCCGCGATCGGGTGGATGATCAGGCCCGCGACCACCTGCGGGCCGACCGGCTGCAGCGCGAACTCGAAAGAGGTGACCACGCCGAAGTTGCCGCCGCCGCCGCGGATCGCCCAGAACAGGTCGGCATTCTGCGCCGCGCTCGCCTGGACGAACGCGCCGTCGGCGGTCACCAGGTCGGCCGCGGTCAGGTTGTCGATGGTCATGCCGTGCCTGCGCGTCAGCCAGCCGTAGCCGCCGCCGAGGGTCAGCCCGGCGATGCCGGTCGTCGAGTTGATGCCGGTCGAGGCGGCCAGCCCGAACGCCTGGGTCTCGCGGTCCAGATCGCCGAGTGTCACCCCGGGCTCCGCGCGCGCACGGTGCACGATCGGATCGACGCGGACAGAGCGCATCGGCGACAGGTCCAGCAGCATGGCGTCGTCGGCGACGGCGTGGCCGGCGATCTGGTGTCCGCCGCCGCGGATCGTCAGCAGCAGGTCATGGCGTCGGGCGAAGGCGACCGCCGCGATCACGTCGCCGACACCGCTGGCGCGGACGGCGAAGGCCGGGCGGCGGTCGAACATGCCGTTCCACAGCGTGCGGGCCTCGTCATAGGCGCCAGCGCCGGGCAGCGCGACGCTTCCGCGCAGCGCTGCCGCCAGCGCCGCAAGCGCATCGTCTGCGATGGCGATCGCGCCGCCATTGCGTAACCGGGCCGAAATCGCCGCCATCGACACCCTCCCTTGCGCCGTCGCCGCGTCGGGCCTGCTCCGGACCCGGGCCGCCAGCCGCAGATGGCATCCCGTGCGGGCCCTGCCGTTTGCGCCGGCAGCGGGATGTTAGTCGAATGCGACGCGCCCGAAAGCGGATTCTGACGGGGTGCATCACGCGGCGGACGGTCTTCCGTGACGCGAGTGCATACGACCGTGTGGCCGGCCGGTTCCGGTGCGTCATGGCCGCCCCCGATACAACTTAAAGTATCGATTAACGCTCTGTGACTATTCTGGGTGTCGGCACCCGCTCGTCCCCAGGTGCGCCCCTGTCCCGTTAGCACGAATAGGCCCAGTCGGCTGATGTCTATGGATCTGGAAGAGGACGGCGACGTCATCGCGTTTCTCGATGAGCCGGAAGAGGTGCAACCCGGCTATGCCATGTCGGACGAGGCGGCCAGTTCGCCGTTTCGTCGCATGCTCGATTTCAGTCTCGATGCGGCCTACGTCCATGTCGACGACATCATCGTCTACGCCAACGATGCGACCGTGCGCATGGCCGGCGCGCGGCGCGTGGAGGACATTGTCGGGCGTCGTGCCTCGGCGTTTCTGACGCCGGAGGCACGCGGCCGCCTGGTCGAGGCGCGGCGTCAGATCCGCGCCGACGGCCGCACCGCTTCGCTGTTCCAGTTCCGTCTGCAGCGCCTGGACGGCGGCGAGACCGACGTCGAATCGACCGGCGTCGAGATCGAATGGGAAGGTTATCGCGCCGTCCTCGTTTTCGTGCGCGACGTCAGCGAGCGCATGCGCGCCGAGAACCGGCTGCGCGAGAGCGAGGCCAATCTGCGCGGGTTGCTGGAGGGCTTTCCCGACGCCTTCTATGTGCATGCAAACGACCGGCTGCTGTTCGCCAACCCGGCGATGGCCCAGATGTTCGGCTTCGACCGGCCGCAAGACATGATCGGCCACTCGGTGCTGGCGCTTTATCATCCCAGCACGCGTGCGACGATCCTCGAGGCGCGGAAGTCGATGCCGACGCGCACGGACACCGGCAAGTTCACCTCGCGGATCGAAGCCCTGTGCCTGCACCGCGACGGCACCATGTTCACCGCCCAGGCGGCTGCTCGCAACGTGCGCTGGGAGGGCCGCGAGGCGATCGTGGTCAACCTGCGCGACATCAGCGAGCGCATCGAACATGAGCGCCAGCTGCGCAGAGCGAGGCACGGCTGCGCCATGTGATCGACCACTCGCCGGACGGGATCTATATCCACGTCGACGACACCATCATGTTCGCCAATCCGACCGTCGCGCGCTGGTTCGGCTTCCAGAATCCGGACGACATGGTCGGCCGCTCCGACCTGTCGCTCTACATCCAGGAGGATCAGGAGCGCATCGTCGAGTTGCGGCGCCAATACGACGACGAGACCCGTCCGATCTGGCACAAGCTGCGCTGCCTTCGGGCCGACGGCTCGCAATTCGTCGTCGAGACCCTGGGTCTGCATCTGCTCTGGAACAACTCGGCGGCCCGGCTGATCGTGGTGCGCGACCTGACCGAGCGGCTGGCGACCGAGCAGCAACTCTATCATGCCCAGCGCATGGACGCCCTCGGCAAGATGACCGGCGGCATCGCCCACGAGTTCAACAACTTCCTGACCGTCATCTCCGGCTTTGCACACATGGCGCAACGCGATCCGAGCGATGCGAAGCGCGTCGCCAGCTGTCTGGCCGAGGTGATGAAGGCGACGAAGGTGGCGTCGGCCCTGACCCAGCGGATGCTGGCGTTCGGGCGGAAGAACGAGGCCGCATTCGAGATCGTGAGCATCGGCGGGCAACTGGCCGACGTGCGCTCGATGCTGACGCCGATGCTGGGCGACAAGGTGCGTCTGCGCGTCGAGGCGAACGACGACGGCGCCCAGGTGCAGATCGACCGCCACCAGTTCACCCAGGCCGTCTTGAACATGGCGATCAACGCGATGCACGCGATGCCGGACGGCGGCGACCTGTCGATCGTCTGTGCCGTGACGGAGCTGGACCAGGCGGCGGCCCGGCGCAACCCGGACGCCAAGCCGGGTCGCTATGTGGTCACGTCGGTGAGCGATACCGGCACCGGAATCGAGCCCGACGTGCTCGGCCACATCTTCGAGCCCTTCTTCACCACGAAGAAGTCGGCCGAAGGCACCGGGCTCGGCCTTTCGGTGGTCTATGGCCTGGTCAAGGCCGCCGGCGGCTTCATCGACGTCGAAAGCACCATGGGCGAGGGGACCTGCTTCCGCATCTTCCTGCCGGAGGTCGAGAGCGCCCGCAGGGAGCCCGCGGTGCCGGAAGCGGTGCGCCGGCGCGGTGTCGGTTGCGGCACCATCCTGGTCGCGGAGGACAAGCCCTCGGTGCTGGCGCTGGCGCAGATGGCGCTGGAAGAAGCCGGCTACGACGTGGTGCCCGCCGCGAACGGCCGCGATGCGCTCGCGGCGTTCGAGGCAGCCCCGGACCGGATCGATCTGCTGCTGACCGACGTGGCCATGCCGGAGATGAACGGGCCGGAGCTGGCCGATCGTCTGCGCGCGCGACACGCCGACCTGAAGGTGGTGTTCATGTCGGGCCACGCCGAGTTCGACGACGCCGGCGACCTTGCCTCGACGGCCGGGCCGTGTTCATGCCCAAGCCGTTCGATCCCGACGATCTGTGCGCCACGATCGGCACCCTGCTCATACGCAGGTGACGGGCGGCAGGTCCGCTGCGCCCTGGCTGCTCAGCCAGGCGAGCCGCGTCGCAGGGGCGACACCTTGTGAAGTACGGTTCGCAGCCGGGGCCATCGGCGTTCATGTAACACTCATTAAGATTGTAAAATGCGCAATTCTTGCAATTAACCAACGATTCACTGGGATGGTCCAATTGTAATCCGTGTATTACACGTCCCTGGATCAATTTACAAATGCCGGTGTCGAAAAAGGCGATGCTGCTTCCGGAGCCGGGGTCGGGTTCCGGCGCGCCTGAGTTGACGAGCAAGAATCGGTCGCGCCTTGTTGCACATCCGGCCGCTCCGGTACGGGCGCGTCGGCATCAGAATGCGCCGGGCAAAGATGAGGGTCTCGACGGCGCAGGTCTGGCCGACGCCGGACACCTGCTCGACGCGAACCCGGACGCCGCATTTGTGATCGTTGGCGACACAATCGCGTTTGCCAATTCGACAATGCTGCGCCTCGCCGGAGCGACCGAAGCCGGGCATCTGGTCGGGAAGGACATATCGCCGATGCTGGATGTGGCCAGTCGCCGGCGGCTGGCGGCTCTGCGTACCAGGGTCAGGCGAGGCATTTCGCGCTTGCGTGCGTTCGAGGTCCGGCTTGTCCGCCCGAATGGCGCGTCGATGGACCTGGAGTGCACGGGCCACCCGGTCTTGTGGAAGGGCGCGGCTGCAATCCTTGTCATCGCCAAGGACGTGACCGAGCAGAGGGCGGCGCGGCGTTTGCTGCGTGAGAGCGAGCTGCGCTTCCGCAGCGTGTTCGATGCGTCGCCGGAGCCGATCTATGTCCGAGTTCGTGACAGGATCGTCTGCGCCAACAAGGCGATGGCCAAGCTGTTCGGCTATGCGACGGCGAAGGCGATGGCGGGCTTTCCACCTCGAACCTCTTTCACCCGCGCGATCGCGAGCTGATGTGTGGCGTGCGCGAGCGCATGGACAGTGGGCCGCCCGACGAGACCGGCCAGAGCTGTTGCGAGGTGACCGCGTTGCGGGCCGACGGGTCCGAGTTGCGCGTCTACGTCGTCGGCCGCCCCGTGACGTGGGACGGCATGCAGGCCGCCATCGTGAACATGCATGACCTCACACGACGGTTGGCTGCCGAGACGCAACTGCGCGAAAGCGAGATGCGGTTCCGCAGCCTGTTCGAGCTTTCGCCGGAGCCGATCTACGTGCGCGTCGGCGATACGGTCTGCTACGCGAACGCGGCAATGGCGGATATGTTCGGTTTCGAAAACCCACAGGCGCTGGTCGGCAGTTCCGCGCTTGGTCTCTACCATCCCGACGACCACCAGACCTTGCTCGGCCTGCGTCACAAGCTGGACAGCCAAGCGGTCAGCGATGACAACATGGCGCAATGCGAGATCACATGCGTTCGTGTCGATGGCACGCCGCTGCGCGTGCGGATGGTCGGCCGGCCGGCAATGTGGGACGGCGTGCAGGGCGCGATCGTCAACCTGCACGACATCACGCAGCGCGTCGACGTCGAAGCACGCCTGCGCGAGAGCGAGGCGCGGTTCCGGGCACTGGTCGAGTTGTCGCCGGATCCGATCTACGTCCAGCTTGGGGGAAGGATCGTGTACGCCAATCCCGAGATGGCGCGCATGTTCGGCTATCGCGGCCCGGACGATCTTGCCGGCCGCGATGCTCTCGATCTGTTCACGCCGCCGGGCAGGGCGGTGGTTCTCGAAATCAGGCAGCGGATGCTTGCCGACGGCCCTGACGCGGAGAAGGTTTACAACTGCGAAGTCGAGTGCCTGCGCGCGGACGGTAGCGCATTCACGGTGCTTGGCGCCGGACGCCTGATACCGTGGCACAACGACCAGGCGATCATCGTCCAGCTGCGCGACGTCAGCGAGCGGGTCGCCGCCGAGACCAAGCTGAAACAGAGCGAAGCGCTGTTCCGCAGTCTGTTCGAGCTTTCACCCGACGCCGTCTACGTGCACGTCGACGACGAGATCCGGTTCGTCAATCGCGCGGCGTGCGCCTTGTTCGGCTTCGACCACCCGCAGGCGATGGTGGGGCATTCCAGCCTCTCGCTCTACGCGGCCGAGTTCCACGACATGATTCGGGCTCTGCGTGCGCGCAACAAGGGCGAGCCGGTGGATTCCCGCTATCGCATGACCTGCCTCCGCCGAGACGGCTCCAGCTTTCAAGCGGAGGCAACGGCAGGGTCGGCCTTCTGGAACGGCGTGCCGGCACGCGTCGTCGCGATACGCGACCTGACGGAACAGCTGGAGACGCAGAAGCGGCTGATGCACTCGGAGAAGATGGACGCGCTGGGCAAGATGACCAGCGGCGTTGCGCATGAATTCAACAACTTCCTGACCGTCATTGCCGGCTTCAATCAGATGGCATTGCGCCACATAGACAATCGCGATCGTGTCGTCGACAGCCTGAACGAAGTCGCGAAGGCCGCATCGATAGCGACCGAACTGGTCCAGCGGATGCTTGCCTTCGGACGAAAGGGCGAGATCAAGGCCGAGAACGTCGCCATCGGCCGGCTCATCGTCGAGATGGAGTCGATGTTGTCGCAGATGGTCGGTCCTGGGGTAAGGCTGGATGTCGATATCGAGGCCCCTGAGGCGAGTGCATGGATCGATCCCACCCAGTTGGCACAGGCGATCGTCAATCTGATTCGCAATGCGGCGCAGGCAATGGGCGGTGACGGCGTCATCGCCGTGACCAACAGGGTTGTCGACGTCGAGCCGGCGCTGGCGGCGCGTCACGACGGAGCCCGGGAGGGGCCACACATTGCGATCGACATTGTCGACACCGGACCCGGCATGAACGACGAAACCCTGAAGCGTGTCTTCGAGCCGTTCTTCACGACGAAGGAAATGGGGAGCGGCACGGGACTGGGTCTCGCCATCGTCTATGGAACGGCCAAGGTGGCCGGCGGCTTCATCGAAGTGGAGAGCGAAGTGGGTCGCGGCACCCGATTCACGCTCTACCTGCCGGTCAACTTTGCGCCTCGGAGGGACAGCAGGGCGGAAGCCACCGCCGAAGAGTGTGCTGCCTTTGCTGCAGCGTCCAAGATCCTCGTTGTCGAGGACGACCCCGCGGTCATGGCGTTGACCCGGATGACGCTGGAGGAGGCCGGGCTGACCGTCATTGAAGCCCAAGACGGCAGTGCGGGGCTTGAGCTGTTCGAGCGCGAACGGGACAGCATCGACCTTGTGCTGACGGATGTTCGCATGCCACGCCTGAGCGGGCCCGAGATGGTTCGCAGCATTTCCGCGGCTTGCCCGTCGCTGCCGATCATATTCATGTCGGGCCATGCCGCATTCGACGCCGAGGATTCTTTGCTGATCAGCGGCGCCAACGGACTGCTGCAGAAGCCGTTCGACCCGGACCAGCTGTGCCGAGTCGTGATGCGCGCCGTCGGCAAGACGGACCGCTGCGCCCCCTCATGCCCGCGGACGAACTGCACGTACGCGAGATGCTGAGGCGCTGTGGCAGAGGCCTGCACCGGCGGTTTCCGGCCGGAAGCGGCTTTCATACCCTGGCCCATGGAATTGCTTTTCATCCTGAATGCCATTATATGCAGTCGCAAGCAGCCGGGGCGTGCAGAGAACGCTCGCAAAAAATATCAATCACTGCAATTCCCTTCGCTCAACGCGCCAAGGTTGATCGCAGGAATGAAATTTGAGCTGTGCGAGCTGTGTTTTTTGAGGCCACCTATTCCCGAAAGGCGTTCGTTCTAATGGATCTTGAACATCTGAGTTGCCTCGTCGTCGAGGACGATGAGCAGGCCCGCAAACTGATCGTCCTGATGCTCGAAGACATGGGAGTGCGCGCCGTATGCGCCGCCGGCGATGCAGACGCAGCGAAGCGGCTGCTCGCGGAAGCGGAAGAGCCCGTGCACCTCGTGATCTGCGATTGGATGATGCCGGGGATGCCCGGCACCGACCTTGTTCGGGAACTGCGCCGCACGCACCCCGACCTGTGGGTGTTCATGGTCACGGGGCGTAGCGACGCCAGTTCGATTTCAGAGGCGAAAGGCCTCGGCATCAATGGATTCCTGGCCAAACCGTTCCGGGCCAGCGCGCTCGAAGAGAAGATCCGGGCTCTGCTGGCGCAAATGGCATAGGACGGCGACTTCGCGTCTGACGCCCTGCGGCCGATGCGCCGCCAGGCGAGCGCCCAACGCTACGGCATGTACTGGCCGCCGTTGACCTCGATCACCTGGCCGGTGACATAGCCGCTCATGGCATCGCTGGCGAGGTAGAGGAACGTGCCGGCGCAGTCCTCCGCCACGCCCAGCCGGTCCATCGGGATCGTTGCCTTGGCCGCGGCCAGCTGCTGTTCGTTGGAGTACATCTCGTGGAACGGGGTCAGGATGACGCCCGGCGAGACGGCATTGACCCGGATGTTCAACGGCGCGAATTCGCGGGCCATGCCGTGGGTCATCGTGCTGACGAAGCCCTTGGTCGCCGCGTAGAAGCCGGCACCCCCGCTGCCGCCGTTGCGCGCGGCGATCGAGCTGACATGGATGATGTTGCCGCGGCCGTTCTTCTTGAACTGCGGCAGCGCCGCCGCGCTGGCAGCCACGGCGGAACGCGCGTTCAGGTTGACCACATGGGCGAAGGCCGCGTCGGTGTAGTCGGCGAACGGCCGGCGCTCGACCATGTGGCCGGCGTTGTTGACCAGGATATGCAGATCGCCGGCCTTGGCGATCGCGTCGCGCACCACCGCCTCGGCGCCGCCGTCGACCGCCATGTCGCCGCCGATCACGGTCGCCTGCGCGCCCATCGCCCGGATCTTCTCGGCGACGGCCTCGGCCTTGTCGGCGCTGCGGGCATAGTGGACCACCACATGCGCGCCGTAGCGGCCGAAGGCCAGCGCGGCCGCCGCACCGATGCCGGTGCTGGAGCCGGTGATCAGCACGACCTTGTTCTTGAACTCCTCAAACATGAACGCGTTTCCTCGTTTTTTCGGATGCGGAGTGTGATACCCAAGATGGCGCGGGGAGGCTACTGCGGCGCGCCGAAGCGACCCTGAATGTCGGGTGCACTGGCGCTGCCGCAGACCGGACCGCAGCGAGGAGAGGGGACATGACGACACATGCGCGCCTGCCGCGGGTCGGCGGCAGGGCCAACCTGCAGGCGTTCGGCCGCGGCTGTGCGGCAATTCTGCTGATCGCCGGCACGGCCGCCTGCGGTGCCGGCACGCCGCCCGGCATCGATGAGGATCCGCAGCTGGTCCGCGAGAGTCTGGCCGCGGCGTTCCGGCAGTGCACGATCGAAACCGGTTACAACCCCGACGCCTCGGCAGGCATTCCGCCCAACCAGCTCGGGCCCGGCGAGGAGGACTGGCGGGACTGCGCCCATGACGCGATGGAGCGCGTGGTCCAGCCGAACATGAAGGATCCGGCCGCGCTCGACGCGCTGATCGACGAGGACGAGGCGCTGACCGAGGCGATCGCCGACGGTGTCGGCAGCCGCGACGCCAGACGGGCCGCTCTTTCCGCCCGGCTGCAGGCGATCCAGGCGAACGAAGCCGCGCTCTACCAGCAGGCGGTGGCCAACATGTCGGCGGCACAGCTGCTGCAGGCCACCACCTTCGACACCGAGAACGAGCGCTTTCGCGGTGACCTCGCGGTGATGTCGCGGCTGCTCTAGCTGCGCCGGCCCGGCGCAGCGCCCGGTCGGTCGTCGGGGTCCTCGAACAGGCCGGTCTGGTCGAAGGTGGCGCCCCACAGCGGGTGGCGCATCGACAGGGTGAAGCGGAAGCGGCCGCCGCCCTCGTCGCGGTGCGTCACCTCGCAGCGCCCCGGCGTCAGCAGGTGCGGCAGGGGCAGCCGTAGCGGGCCGAGCGCGAGGAAGTAGCGGCGGCTGGCGAAGACCAGCGCGCCGTCGCGCTCGCACACCGTCAGCACCATGCCGAGCCCGCCGCGCACGCATTCCAGCAGGCGCCCACGGGAATCGACGCGCTTGACCGAGCGGATCGTGCGGACCGGGCCGTCGTCGGGCCGGATCGACCGATCCCAGATCACGCCGCCGGCGCCGTCGTCGGCGACCGTGACCACGGCCGGCCATTCCCGGTCGCACGCGGTCGGCAGCGGTCCGCCGCACAGCTTCGACAGCAGGGCGAAGACGAGGCCGGCGCCGTTGCGCTCGAAGCGCAACCGGCCGGGATAGCGGACCGGGCTGGCCGCGTGGCCGACCCGAAACCGTCGGCGGATCGCCGGGTGCAGCCGGTGCCACGCCGCATGGCCGATCAGCGCCGCGAAGTCGACCGCGTCGGTGGAACGGCTCGTGCCTGCCATGTCGATCGAGGCGCGCATCGTTTGGCTTCCTATATTTCCGATGTTTCTGTCTTGACAGAAAGTTTTGGCCAAAAAAAAGTGGTGCCGCTCAGCTCTTGAGAAGCCCGATGATCCGGTCGCCCAGCTTGAGCAGACGCCGCAGGCGGCCGGACGGCACCCGCCGGATCCGGTCGTAGAACCCGTCCAGCTCCTCGAGGAAATGCTGCATGTCGGCCAGGCGCCGGCGCGCGACCGCGCTGATCGCGGCATCGGCCTCCGCTTCGGCCGCGCAGGTGCGGATGATCGCGATCGCCGGATCCAGTTCGCGCCGCTTGCGCTCGTCGACGATCGCCAGCAGCATGTCCCAGGGATCGTGACGCGCGGTGAAATGGTCGCGGCGGTCGCCGGGAACGTGGGTGAGGTCGACCAACCGATAGGCTTGCAGTTCCTTCAGGCTGTTCGATGCATTGGACCGCGCGATGCCGAGCGCCGCGACGATCTCGTCCGCGGCCAGCGGGCGCTCCGCCAGGTAGAGCAGGGCATGGATCTGGGCGACCGAGCGGTTGACCCCCCAGCGCGTTCCCATCTCGCCCCAATGCAGCACGAAGGTGCGGATCGGTACGGGCAGGTCCATTTCGGTCTCCTGTTTCTGTAATGACAGAAATGGGAGGCCGGGGCCAACGAGTCAATGGCCTGCGTTCAGAGAAAGGCTTGCACCGCATGCGCCGCACGGCTAAATCGATTCCGAGCCAGCAATGCAAGCGGCGCGAAGGCGCCATAAGTCCCCACATCTGGCGCATCGCGGGTCGAGAACCCATCCGACCGGGTTTGCGGCCGACGGCGACCGAAGTGATGGTGCGCACGCACCTCCTGGCCCGGTCGGCTTATGTATCGGGCGCCAGGTTCGAACGGGGACGGCAAGGGAATGACATCGCTTTTCGCAGCGGCCGAAAGCCGGCTTCCGTCATGACCAAGGCGGCGGAGGGGCGGGCGGTCGCGTTGCGCCTGCTGGCGGTACCGCAGACGACCGCCTCGGTCCTCTACGGCCTGTATGATCTGCTGGGTGCTGCCGGGGTGATCTGGCCGGCGCTGACCGGGCGCGAGGCGTCGGCGGTGCGTTTCGACGTGCGGATTGCCGCACGCACCACGATGCCGATGGCCTGCGTCGGCGGCATTCGCATCGATCCGCACTGCGCCCTGGACGACGATCGCGGCGCCGAGGTCGTGGTCGTGCCCGACCTGATCATCCGTCCGGACGGAGACCCGCGCGGCCGCTGGCCGGCGGAGACGGCATGGCTGCGCCGGAAATACCAGGAAGGCGCGATGATCTGCTCGGTCTGTTCCGGGTCGATCCTGCTGGCGGAGGCGGGCCTGCTCGACGGCCGGCCGGCGACAACGCATTGGGCGTTCCAGCGGACGATCGCGACCTATTATCCGCATGTGCAGCTGGACAGCGAGCGCGTGCTGGTGGCGGCGGGCTCGGACCTGCAGGTGGTGACCAGCGGCGGCGTCAGCTGCTGGGAGGACCTGGTCCTGTACCTGACCGCACGCTACTGCGGCCAGCAGGAGGCGATCCGGCTCGCCAAGGTCTACCTGCTCGGCGACCGCGCCTGCGGGCAGCTGCCCTACGCCGCGATGGTCCGGCCAGGCGCCCATGGCGACGAGCCGGTCGCCGAGGCCGAACAGTGGGTGCAGCAGAACTTTGCGAGGCCGAATGCCGTGGCCGGGATGGTCAGCGCGTCGGGGCTGGCCGAGCGCACGTTCAAGCGCCGGTTCCGCAAGGCAACGGGTGCGGCACCGATCACCTATGTCCAGACCCTCCGCGTCGAACGCGCCAAGGAGATGCTGGAAACGTCGCTGACGCCGACCGATGCGATCAGCGTTGCCGTTGGCTATGACGATCCGGCCTCGTTCCGGCGCCTGTTCAAGCGCGAAACCGGGCTGACGCCCGGCGAGTACCGCCGCCGCTTCCGCGCCATCGGCCGCATCGAGGCCGCACCGATGGCGGCGGCCTGATTGCGCGCGCCGCGGTGAACCGCTGACCCTTCGACGTCCGGCATGGGCACGGTCCGGCTTTCCGACCTGTCGCCCGTCGTCATTGCGGCAGCGGTCGCCCCGCAGCCCCGCTCGGTTCAGCCGCGCGCCTTCACCTCCAGCCGGCGGGCGTGCAGGATCGGCTCGGTATAGCCGGACGGCTGGGCCCGGCCCTTGAACACCAGGTCGCAGGCGGCCTGGAAAGCGATCGAGCCGTCGAAGTCGGCGGCCATCGGCCGATAGGCCGGGTCGCCGGCATTCTGCTGGTCGACCACCGCCGCCATCCGCCGCATCGTCTCCATCACCTCGTCCTGCGAACACACGCCGTGATGCAGCCAGTTGGCGATGTGCTGGCTGGAAATGCGCAGGGTCGCGCGGTCCTCCATCAGGCCGATGTCGTTGATGTCCGGTACCTTTGAGCAGCCGACGCCCTGGTCGACCCAGCGCACCACATAGCCAAGGATGCCCTGGGCGTTGTTGTCGAGCTCCGCCCGGATCTCTTCCGGTTGCCAGTTCGGCCGGTCGGCGAGCGGGATGGTCAGGATGTCGTCCAGCTTCGCCGGCGTGCGTGCGGCCAGCTCCGCCTGTCGCGCCGCCACGTCGACGGCGTGATAGTGGGTGGCGTGCAGGGTGGCGGCGGTCGGCGACGGCACCCAGGCGGTGTTGGCGCCGGCTTTCGGGTGGGCGACCTTCTGGTCCAGCATCGCCGCCATCAGGTCGGGCATCGCCCACATGCCCTTGCCGATCTGCGCCTTGCCGCGCAGGCCGCA
The DNA here is from genome assembly GCA_041396705.1 of Alphaproteobacteria bacterium. NCBI lineage: Bacteria > Pseudomonadati > Pseudomonadota > Alphaproteobacteria > Alphaproteobacteria bacterium. The sequence continues at coordinate 2,215 of JAWKYB010000014.1, read as the reverse complement.
GCGCAACCCGACGTCGACGTTGTTGTTCTCGTAGGCGCCGATCCAGACCGCGCCCTTGATATCGCCCTTGCGGATGAACGGGCCGGCCTCCATCGAAGTGTGGATCTCGTCGCCGGTGCGGTCGAGGAAACCGGTGTTGATGAAGCAGACCCGGTGCCTGGCGGCCCGGATGCATTCCTTCAGGTTTACCGTGGTCCGCCGTTCCTCGTCCATGATGCCGACCTTCAGCGTATGGCGCGGCAGGCCCAGCACATCCTCGACCCGGCCGAAGATCTCGTCGGTGAAGGCCACCTCTTCCGGCCCGTGCATCTTCGGCTTGACGATGTAGATCGAGCCGGTGCGCGAGTTCCGGAGCTTGCCGGTGCCTTTCAGGTCGTGCAGCGCGATCATCGACGTGAACAGCGCGTCCATCAGGCCTTCCGGCACTTCGTTGCCGTCGCGGTCCAGGATCGCCGGGTTGGTCATCAGGTGGCCGACATTGCGGATCAGCAGCAGGCTGCGCCCGTGCAGTGAGACGCTGCCCTTGCCGTCGGGTGCGGTGTATTCGCGGTCCGGGTTCAGCGCGCGGGTGATCGTCCTGCCGCCCTTCTCGAAGCGCTCGACCAGGTCGCCGCGCATCAGGCCCAGCCAGTTGCGATAGACGTGGACCTTGTCTGCGGCGTCGACCGCGGCGACCGAATCCTCGCAGTCGATGATGGTCGACACCGCCGATTCGATCGTCAGGTCGGCGACGCCCGCCTTGTCGTCCTTGCCGATCGGGTGGCTGCGGTCGACCACGATCTCGACATGCAGGTTGTTGTTGGCGAGCAGCACGGCGCTCGGCGCCTCGGCATCGCCGCGATAGCCCGCCAGCTTGCCCGGCTCCGCCAGCCCGGTCTCGTGGCCGCCCAGCGCCACCGCCAGGCTGCCGCCGACGACGCGATAGCCGGTGGCATCGGCGTGACTGCCGTCCGCCAGCGGCGCGACCCGGTCCAGGAAGGCGCGCGCCCAGGCGATCACCTTCTCGCCGCGCGCCGGGTTATAGGCCGCCGTGATCTCGGCCCCGTCCTCCTGCGGGATCGCGTCGGTGCCGTACAGCGCATCGTAGAGGCTGCCCCAACGGGCGTTGGCGGCATTCAGCGCATAGCGGGCGTTGCTGACCGGCACCACCAGCTGCGGGCCGGCGATGCGGGCGAACTCCGCATCGGTGTTCGTGGTCTCGATGGCGAAATCCGGGCCCTCCGGCACCAGATAGCCGAGGCCGGTCAGGAAGGCCTTGTAGGCCGCCATGTCGATCGGCCTGCCGCGCCGTTCCCGGTGCCAGGCATCGATCTCGGCCTGGATCGTATCGCGCTTCGCCAGCAGGGCGCGGTTCTTCGGGGCGAGATCGTGGACCAAGGCATCGAGCCCCGCCCAGAACACGTCGGCCGACACGCCCGTGCCCGGCAGGGCCTCCTCGTTGGCGAAGGCGACAAGGTCCGCCGCGACCTCCAGGCTGCCGATCCGCTTCCGATCCGTCATCGTTTCCTCTTCCCCCGGTCCTGTCGTTGCGGGCCGCTTGCCGCGGCCCGAGCTTCGCCTGCGTTATAGACGCATGGTCCGCCCCGCGCGACCCGCTATCGCGGGGCGTCGCGGCCGGCTTCCGCCATGCGGCGAATGGCATCGCGGAATCGACGGCGCCGGGGTCGACGGGGGCCGGCGGCAGCGCCATATTGGCGCCGAGAACCGCGAAGCAGGGACCGCCATCATGCAGCGACCGGGCGACAGGCAGACATCCGGCGGCATCGTCGACGACATCGGCGGCTACATTTCCAGCACCGAGGAGATCGTTGCCGAGGCCCGCGCCGGCCGGATGTTCATCCTGGTCGACGAGGAGGATCGCGAGAACGAAGGCGACCTGGTCATACCGGCGTCGATGGCGACCGCCGAGGTGGTCAACTTCATGGCCAAGCACGGCCGCGGGCTGATCTGTCTGGCGATGGAGCGCGCGCAGGTCGACCGGCTGGGCCTGCCGCTGATGCAGCGCAGCAACAGCGAGAGGCTGAGCACCGCCTTCACCGTGTCGATCGAGGCGCGGCACGGCGTCACCACCGGCATTTCCGCCGCCGACCGCGCCCGCACGATCGCCGCCGCAATCGATCCGCACAGCGGACCGGCGCACATCGTCACCCCCGGCCACATCTTTCCGCTGCTCGCCCGCGACGGCGGGGTGCTGGAGCGGGCCGGCCACACCGAG